>PXDP01000287.1 GCA_003565035.1 PVC group bacterium
AGGGGGAACTGGCCCAGGGGCGGTGCCCCTGGCTGATCCTTGAGCGAGAGAAACGATGACGTAATGGAAACCAACCTGTTGTCCAGTAGGATTTGTGTGTAAAGGGCAGGGCGAGCGGGATGGTGGGCTTTATACTTTCTTTTCACCAATAGTGAGATGTGCCCTTACAATTGACAAACCCAAAATTCCATACAAACTAAATCGTATGAACACCCTCATCTCCCCCGAATATCTTGCCGCGCTGCCTAAAACCGATCTGCATGTGCATCTTGACGGCTCACTGCGGCTTCCGACGCTGATTGAGCTGGCCAAAGACCAAAACATCGATCTGCCCAGTTATGAGGAAGAGGGCCTGAAAGAAACGGTATTCAAACCCGCCTATGCGGACCTGTGGGAGTATCTCGCCGGCTTTCAGTACACGGTGGGGGTCATGCAGAACGCCGAAGCGCTGGAACGTATTGCGTGTGAACTGGCGGAGGACAATCTGGCCGAAAATGTCCGCTATCTTGAAGTGCGTTTCGCCCCCCAGTTGCATCTGAACGCCGATCTGGACATGCGGCGGGTCCTTGAGGCGGTCACCCGGGGACTGGAAGCGGCACAGACCGCCCACAACCGCAGCGAGGCGGTGGTAAGCGGGAAGGATGTCCCGTTTCACTTCGGCATCATTGTCTGCGCCCTGCGATGGTTCGCTCCGGGCATGTCGAATTACTACCGCAATCTCTACGAGGTCATGTCGTATGCCCGCGATAAAGATATCTTTGCAGCCGCTTCGCTCGAACTCGCCCGCGCCGCCGTCCGCCTCCGCGACGAATTCGGCCTGCCGATTGTCGCTTTTGATCTCGCCGGTGCCGAGGACGGCAATCCCGCCGTGGATCACAAAGACGCCTTTCTCTACGCCCACCGCCACTTTCTCCGTAAAACCGTGCATGCCGGCGAGGCCTACGGTCCGGAATCGATTTTTCAGGCACTCACCGACTGCCATGCGGACCGCATCGGACACGGCACTTTTCTCTTCGATGCCGGCCGCATCCGCGATGCCTCCATTGCCGAACGCGACCGCTATATCCACCAGCTGGTCGAAAGCGTGGCCCACCGCCGTATCTGCGTGGAGGTCAATCTCACCAGCAATCTCCAGACCCTGCCCGACCTCAAGGGCATCGGCGACCATCCCCTGCGGAAGATGGTGGACCACAACCTCAGCGCCACCATCTGCACCGACAACCGGCTGATCTCCCACACCACTGTCACCCGCGAACTGCAGCTCGCCGTGGACCACTTCGATCTCACCCCCGCCCAGCTCCGCAATCTTATCGTCGCCGGTTTCAAAGGCAGTTTCTTCCCCGGCGACTACCGCGCCAAGCGCGCCTTTGTCCGCAAAGTCCTCAACCGCATTGATCTCCTGGAAGCGGAATACGTGGGCGCGGTGGTGAAAGAGTGAATCTCATTCCGCCCGGGTGCTGAATTCCAGCCGCCACGCGTGATCGCCCCGGGCATGGCGCATGCGCAGTTCCAACGCGCCCACATCCGAGAGCACAACCTCGAGATACACGGGCACCACCTGGCCCGCCTCCAGGCCCGCCTCCACCGGCAGGGTGATTTCGATGCCGGAAGTCTCTTCCAGCACCTCTTCCGCGCGGTCCACCACATCGCCAAGCGCATCGCCCCCGCGCGTGGCACTGCGGAACAGCCGGAAGTCCGCCGGTTCGCCCACCACCAGACCAAATTCGTGATCCGACAGGGATACCCGGCTGCCCTCCTCCAGGCCAAGCGGGGCCACGCACACCGCCTGAACCGGCGGCGTAAAGCCCGGAATCGCCATGCCCCCGCTTTCCAGACCCAAATAATACGAGCGCGTCGTGGCCGATTTGATGCGCAATCCCTCGCCGCGCACCACCTGACGCGCAAAGGCCGCCGCGCCCATGGCCACCGCCAGATCCGGTTCCCCGCCCGTGAGCGTTTTCAGAACCTGTCCATCATTCCAGCCTGCCAGCAGCGCCTCCACCCGTTCCCGTAACGGATCCGCCTTGAAAAAACCGCCGTTGAACAGAATCGCACTCGGCAGCAGCAGCCCGGACGGATGCTGAAGCCGCGCGTCACCAACCAGGGCCGCATGTTCACCATGACTCGCAATCGCTTCGCGGCTTCGGGCCAGAAAAGCAGCCAGATGCTTGCTGATCACCGGATCCGACGCATAGGGAAGGCCGAACTGCCGCAATCCCGCCCGGGATCCTTTTGCCGGAAGCTCCTGCGGACCCGTCAGCGGTAAAAAGCCGTCCAAGGCAATCGTCTTTAACATCGTGCGCGTCAGGGTCAGATTCACCGTGGAGGCAAAGAGACTCGACCCACGGCCGGCAATCGCCACCGGGACCTCCTCCAGCTCCGGCTGAGAAAACAGCGTTTCTTTCGCCTGCCGGGCCGCGTGGGTGAGCGCCAGAAACTGCCAGGCATCCAGCGTCGTCCCCTCCGCCTCCGCTCCGGCCTTCATCGCGTGCGCCAGGGCCAGATCCAGGTTATCCCCTCCCAGCAGAATATGCTCGCCCACACTCAGACGCTCCAGGGTCAGATTGCCCGAGCCGTCATCCGCGACCGCGATCAGACTGAAATCCGCCGTGCCGCCGCCCACATCACAAACCAGCACCAAATCCCCCGGACCGACCTGGGTGCGCCAAGTCTCGGGATTGTTGGCGATCCAGGCATAAAACGCCGCCTGCGGCTCCTCCAGCAGCAGTACATCCGACAAACCGGCCGACTCGGCGGCCTCCAGAGTCAGTGCCCGCGCCGCCTCGTCGAAGGAGGCCGGAATCGTCAGCACGCATTTTGCCGGCGTTTCGCCCTCCAGGGCATGGGCAGCGGATTCCCGCAAATGACGCAGCAGTCTGGCCGACACCTCAAGCGGGGAGACTTTTTGAACCGGAGCCTGACTGTTCCACGGAAGAATCGCGCCCCGGCGGTCCGCCTGTGCATGGCAGAGCCAGGACTTTGCCGAGCTGATTTGACGGTCCGGCGCCAGCGCCCCCCGCTCCCGCGCAAAGGCACCCACCACAAACCCGGCATCTCCACGCCCTTCCAGCCCGAAATCGCCCTCCCCAAATTCATCCGGCAGCGGCAGAAATGCCGCCGAGGCCAGCGTGGACAGCGCTTCCACCGCCCCGGGCCGCACACACTGCGGAACCGGAAGAACCTCCACCGAATCTGTATCCAGCCTCCCCCGCGCCAGGGCGCAGTTGCTGGTGCCCAAATCAATGCCAATGACCGATGCTGTTTCACTCATGCTTTACCCTCAGCCCAATTCAAGTTCCGCCGGTGCAATCACATATCCGGAATCGCTGTCCCGGGGCTCTTTGGAAAATTCCGGGAGGTTTACCGACTTCGCCATCCAGCCCCGATGCACCAAACGGCCTTTCGGCACCCCCGTAGGCGCCGTGCCGATCAGCCGGTATTTTTCCGGGGCGAATCCCGGCGCCAACGCCAGGGTGTCGCCCTCCGCCACCGACGTTTCCGCCGGTTCCGGCGCGAACGCCTTCAAAATCACCTCACGGCAGCCCTGATGCACCACCCGGGCCACCTGCCCCACCCGGGCATCCGGCTGCGCATTGAGATCCTCCATCACAAAATCCACCAGACGCCCCTTCTCCTGCAGCATTCCCAGAAAGGCCGCCAGTTCATGTTTCGCCCGTTCATCCCGCGAAACCACAGGAGGCAGCACAGGCTCAGGTACCGGTTCAGCAGCCCGGCCCACCTCCTTCAGAGCGGACGTCGGAGCCGCAGACCGCAGGCCCGTTAACGCAAGACAGGCCAGCACCGCGGCCAGGCCCATATTGATCACAGGCATCCAGACCGAAAACGGAAGGTCCGCAGCCTGATCCAGGCCGTTTAAAACAAGCAAAACACCACAAAACAAAAGAAACAGTACATTTTTCATCATAGACTTTCTGAAGAACATTTCCTGAACTACGTGCCGCCCCATCCTGAAAAATCAAGTTCTATCCCCAAAGAACCCACCATATATCGGTTCAAGCCACAAAATCGTCAGTCCCCCGTCTTTCCCATTCATACGTCATTCACCACCATTCCCCCCCGAAAACACCCTCTATTTACCCGCCCACCTCCGACACCGGGTCACCTGGACCGACCCGGAGGAGAAAACAATCTGGCTGGCGATTCATTTTTGACCTCAAACTCTGAAGTATTTTGACCGATAATTTAAAAGTCGCCGCCGGGCTTGTCCTGCCCTTTATACAT
>PXDP01000013.1 GCA_003565035.1 PVC group bacterium
AACGCAATGCCCACCAAGGCAAAGGTGGAGGGCTCGGGGATGACCGAGATGTCGTCGACGTTCCAGCTGAGGTAGTTGTCAGATCTGCCTGAGAGATTCCCAATACGAATGAATGCATTATCGGAGTCAGCATTCACAAAGCTGAGATTGCCATCATTAGAGCTGGTAAACTGCTGAGAATTATCTACAAAAACGGTGTAGGTATTCGTAGCATAGTTCACCTGACCGGAGATTGTCGCATATTCATTAAGTGTGAACAAATCCAATGCGGCTCTGTTGGTACCACCATCCACAGCGATAAATCGTCCATCACTGCGAACGATCAATTCAGCAGCACCGCTCCCACCCGTAGTACCGTCACTACCGATGGCAAACTTGAAAATAAACTCAGTACCTGCATTAAATTCCTGTGTCGTCCGCCAATCAAAGCTATACGATAATATCGAACTTGCGCTGTCGAAGGTAAAACCCAGATCTGTATCAGTCGTGTTAAAGCCGTAATAAGAGAAATCACTTCCACCACCACCGCTAGAAACCAATCCTTGAGAACCTCCAACACCGACACCTGTGGCGACATTTATAGGATTCGCATTCGCTGCAACTCCTGGGTTTGTAACAACCCACTGCGTCCCACTCGACGGCTGTCCCGCCAAATTGCCGGCCTCATACCCTTCCACTTCTTCAAATCCAATCGTCAGGGCCTGCGCGGTAAACGGCAGGGCAGCGGCCATCATCACCGCCATCATCATACTTGTTTTGGTAGTCTTCATCGTGTCTTCCTTTTGTGTGTTATGTGGAGAATACACTCCTGTACGTTTATTGTTTTCATTCTACACCCGTTTATGCATCCGTGGGTAGTCCTATAAATTGTTCCAAGGAACAAGAATCAGTCATCAGTCCTGTCTGAGTTGTCCCGATTTGTCCGATTTGTCACGATCCTCTTCTCACTCCTCCACCTCCCATACCCGCATACGGTGTACGGTCACCGCTTCACTGTGGGCCATGAAGCGCAGGCCGATGAGGCCGGGCCGGTCGTGAACGGGGCCATGGCTGACCCCGTCGTCGCGGTATTCAAGCGCGAGCACGCCGTTGCTTTCCACCTGCACATGCCCGCCGCGTTTGAGAATACGCACAGTGTGCGGGCCGGGTCCGGCACCGCCGATCACATCATTGCCGACCGCCACGAGCATGAAGCCGCTGTTCTTGCGCATGTTGGCGGTGCGGCGGGGCGTGGTGTCGTCGGTCGCCCAGGGGGAGACATGATACGAATCAATCGCCCCCACGATGTACTCACGGAAACGCCCGAAGCGTGGCGGCAACTCCACATCAAAAATCGTGTCTCCGTTTGGGTTCCTCGTATTAAAAAACACAATCCCGAGGCCCCGCTCGTCGTTTTGAGGGCTAAAGCTGTACTCAAAGAGAAAATCTGCGGGCATCTCCCGGGTGTTCCAAAGCACAATGTGTCCGTCGCGTCTGTCCTCGGGAGCGGAGGTGGTCAGCCGCAATCCGTCCGCCACCGTTTCCGCCGAGGCGTTGGGACCTTCCAGCACCCATTCGGTGTCGGGCAAACGCACGCGCGTGTCCCCGTCCAGTAGGTTCTCCTCGCGGGTCAGATCAAGGGGTTCGGAGAAATCGCTGTCGAACACCGACCGCAGGGCAACGCCCTCCAGATCCAATGTCCGGGTGTAGACGGTGCGGCCTTCGCCGCTGAGCGGCGGCAGGTCCCGGGCCAGCTCCGCCGCTTCGGCTTCGCTCAGAACCCGGTCAAACAGCTCGGCGCGGTGTACGGTCAGCCGGGTGACCCTTTCGCCGCCGGCGAGAATGTCGCCCCCCAGACGTCCGCCTCCTTCAGGAGATGCGGCCATGGGCGCGGCGTCTGCGCCCCAGTGCCCCAAATCGCTCTGGGCGATGCCCTGCAGAAAGGTGGAGGCGGTGTCGGCATCCACATCCCAGGTGTAGATGAGCTGGTACCGCTTGTCGCCATCCAAGCGGCTGAGGGAGAGTTGCTGCATTTTGCGGGTGCCGTCGGTGGTGAGCACATTGAAATTAATCCCGGAACGGCTGGTGCGTCCCCGCACCCGGGAGGTCCACAGGCGGGCCTCGACAAAGGGCAGCTCAAAAACCCGTCCGCCAAAATAGCCGTCGGTAAACTCCGGAACCGCCCGCAGGGTGCCGGGAATGTCCGGCAGAGAAAATTCCAGCAGCAAACTGCCCTGCGAGGGCCATCCGCCTTCCGGCATCGTGAGCGTTTCAGATGTGGCGGCTTGCAGGGTCATGAGGCTTAGGAGAAAAAAACAAAGGGCTTTCATCCGGCTCATCTCCGGGTGCCGGCAACATCCTGCCAGGTGTGGCCGATGCGGAGGTCGTCAAACACCACATTCTGGGAGGCGGCCATGAATTCAACCCCGTTCCAGCGGCGTGCGGGTCCCTGGTGTTCCACGATGCCGGACCAGCTTGTCGGGGACTCCAGCGGGATGGAGGCGCGGGTGGTGTAAACATTGGCGGTCAGTCGGGCGGCGCTGCCATCCTCACTGAAGGTTACCTGTCCGGCGACAAAATAATTTTCGCGGTGACGCACGGAGCCCCAGTTGATTTGCTGATTCTGGGCGCGGGCATAAAACTGGTTTTCGGAGAATCCAACCGCCAGGATATGTCCGCGGTCGGTGCGGAAGCGGAACTGTCCGGTGCCGCCCTCCTCCTGGAAAAAGCGGAAGAGAAAGCTGAAGTAGAGGGTTTGACCGTTCAGCGCTTCCGGCAAATCGCGGAAGGCGGTTTGCCGTGAATTGTCGATTTGAATCCCCATCCCGCGGGCCGCGAAGGGAGCCTCCCAGTTGAGATTCAAGTCGACCAGCCGGGCCAGCGAATCGCCTTCTTTGTTCCAGGCCTCTTTCCAGCCGTTCAGGCGTCCGAGAATCCCGCGTTCATCGGCGGGGGTGACTTCAAAGTTTTCCTGAAACACCATCTGGGCCGGTACGAGCAGCGGCAGGGCGAATAATACAGTCAGCCATTTCATTTTCATGGGGTCTCCTTGGATGATTGGGAATGAGAACGGACAAAAGCCGGATCAACGGTAAAATCACCGGGACGTGAAGGATCAAAAGAAACGGTCACCCAGGAGCCGTCCGGTCTCTGCAGGCGCAGACGTTTGTCGCCCGCCGTCTTCACAGCGGGCAGTTCCGCTTCCGCTTCGGCGGCGTTGAGCACGCTGAGGAAGGTAAAAGAACGTGAGGGTTCTGCATTTTGAACCCGCAGACTGTGACCAAAATGCGGACGGCTCAGAAAGGGACTGAAAATAGCGCGGTTTTCCGCGCGCTGGCGGTCGGCGGGATAATGATCCTCTCCGGTAACGGGATTCAAATAGGTCTCGCGGCCGCGGGCGTGTTCGATCCGCAAGGCTGTGGGCGGCTGTACAAAGGCCACCTCCGCGTTGACCTCCCCCACCGTGTACCGGAAGCCGGTGTCGCGGACCGCCATGGGCACATCGGGCTCGACATGAAAGAGCCAGGTAAAGGTGGACGGCTCGGGGGCCGCCAGTTCATCGTAGATCACAAACCAGCGTCCCTCCACAAAGAGGACATGCCGGTGAACCCGCTCCACGTCGGTCTGCGGATGGTAGCCGGGGGTGAGATCCGCCGCCCAGTAGGTATACCCTTCGCCCTGCTCAAAGGCCATCGGGCGGGCCGCCAGGGGGCGTTGCGGCTGATAGGGATTCACCACATCATGACCGATTCCGTTCACCAGCAAAGCATTATGGCTCAGCGGACTCCGCGAATACGACAGACTCGCCCAGCTCCGCCAGCCTCCGCCGGCACTGAGCAATTGCCCATGCGCAAACCAGGCGAAACTTCCATCGGAGGCAAACGAATGTCCGTATCCGCCCCGGGGCCGCATTTGAAACTGCATGCCGACCGCCTGACGGTAGTCCTCGGTGGTTAAAATCGGCCGCGAATGGGCGAACACCCAGCCCGCCTTGGGCAGGAATAACGTGTCCTGAATGGTGCCATCAGGGAGATCTTTCAGCGTGTCGGCATAGGTCTCCCAGGCCAGCAACTCGAACCAGGGACGGTTGTACAGGCCGCGGACGTGCCCCAGGTATTCGCCCCGTCCCCGGTATTGCCAAAGCGTGTTCGCCAGCGGGGATCCCGTGAGCATGGCCAGCTTGCGCAAATTCTCATCCCCGATCCCGCGACTCGTCCCCAGCCACGAATCCCCCCAGGGCAACACCTCC
>PXDP01000434.1 GCA_003565035.1 PVC group bacterium
GAATTTCACCCACCATCACAATATCCGGGTCCTGACGAAAAATGGCGCGCAGGGCGCGACCGAAGTTCCAGCCGATCTCGTGATTGATCTGCACTTGGTTGATGCCGGTCAACTGATACTCCACCGGGTCTTCCACGGTGATGATGTTGGTGTCCGGATCGTTCAGCTCCTGCAGGGCGGAGTACAGCGTAGTCGTTTTACCGCTCCCGGTGGGCCCGGTCACAAAAATCATGCCGTAGGGCTGAGACAGGGCCCGTCCGAAGGCGTTTTTGGAATAATCATCCAGCCCCAAATCGCCCAGGCCTTTCGGAAGATTGGATTTGTCCAGAATACGCATCACGATCTTTTCCCCGTGAATCACCGGCAGAATACTGACACGGATATCCACTTCCTTGTCCAAGGCACGAATCCGGGTGCGGCCGTCCTGCGGAATCCGGCGCTCCGCAATATCCAGGTTCGACATAATTTTAATGCGGGAAACAATAGCGTTCATCAGGCTTTTCGGCGGTGAACCCGCTGCCACCAGCACACCGTCCACGCGGTAGCGGACCCGGCAGCCGTCCAGCTCCGGCTCCACGTGAATATCGCTGGCGCGTTTGCGCAGTGCCTCCACGAGAATGGAGTTCACAATCCGGATCACCGGTTTGTCATCCGCCGTGTTCACCACCTCGTCGAGATCGATATTATCAACAGCCCCGCCCTCCACGGTGGAGAGTTCGGCATCTTCATTGAACTGCGAGAGAGTCTCCTCCAGATCGTTGCTTTTGTCCTGTTCCACCAGCCGGGACTCCACCGCATCCCGCAGATTTTTCTCCGGCACCACCACTGTCATCAGCTTCAGCCCCGAGCTGCTGGAAATACTCTCCAGGGCAATCACGTTGTACGGATCCGCCACCGCCACCGTCAGGGTTTTGCCAATCCGGGAAATCGGCAGCACCAAATGCTGACGCAGCTGATTGATCGGCAGATCGGTCAGCAGATTCGGATCCGCTTTGGTGAGGGCCAAATTGAACGGCGGCACATCGGCACTGTGGGCCAGGGCCATAGCGATTCCGTGGGGCGGCAAATGCTTTTTCTTGATCAGCGCATCTTCAAGACTGATGCCCTTCTCCTCCGCAAACGCGGCGGACTCCTCCAACTGCTCTTCTGACAGATTGAAGTGCTCAATTAAGAAGTCTAAAAGATTATCAAAAATACTGGCCATGGTGCCGATGTCTCAGAGGGGTTTCGGGTTGCGTACCGGAAAGAAAGGTTCATCTATCCTTAATTCATATCCATACACTTGTTCAAGGGAAAAGCGTCGGATTATGCGGACTGACTTAAATCTCCACGATTTCGCCGGTGTGTGTGAAGAGGAGCTGGCAGCGGATATTTTCGGGGGCAAAGCCGAGCATATCCGCAAGCACGCCGCGGTAGAGAGCCATTTGAGGCGCGTAATGGGCCACCGTTTTGGCGTCACTGCGCAGGTTGGTTTTGTAGTCCTGAATCCAGGCACCGTCCTCAAAGAGGACCACCCGGTCAAAAATGCCGGTGATCCACCCTTCCGGCAGGATGCTCTCAAAATGCTGTTCACGCCAGAGCCCGGTCACCCCGGGCGGTTTCCGCAACGCTTCAAACTGAAAGGCCCGGACCACATGCGCCGCGGCCGGGCTGTCCGCCGGCTCGCCCGCTTCGGCCAGAAGTTTGGTGAGGGGGATTTCATCGGTCCAGGTCAGTTTTTCGAGAATCGCGTGCACCCGGCTGCCCAGCTCACGTCCGTCCACCGCAATCCGGTGAAATACACGCCCCAGGTCCCGGCTTTCGGCATCCGCGCGAGACGGTTCCAGGCGGGGGATCACCGCCTCCCCTTCCGCAAGCCGCAGCGGGACCGGGACGGGGGGCACGGGCCGGGAACGTTCCGGCGGGAGCAGAGCCGCATCGCCAAAGGCGGCCAGCATTGTGCCAAATTCATAGGCTTGTTCCGCGGGTGCGCCCCCTTTCAGACGGGCCCGGATCCAGTTGTGCATCACATTCATGGATCCCCCTTTGGCGGGCGCGGGCGGCAGCAGCACAAACAAGCCCTGCTTGGCCCGGGTCAGGGCCACGTACAAATTGCAAAGATTCTCATAGGCGCTTTCCGCCTGCAGGCGCTCAAACTCCGCATCCAGCCCCCCGGTCAGTTCACAAACCTCTTTTTGCGGCAATTGCAGCACCCAGCCGGGATCCTGCGCTTCCGCCGACGTCACAAGACTGTGGGTTTCCACATTCACAAAGGACATTGAGGGGGTGAGCGGCAAAAAGACCACATCAAACCCGAGTCCTTTGCTTTGGTGAATTGTCATGATACGGATCACCCCGCGTGCTTCGTGCTCTTTCAGATAGGTCCGGTCCACCACCGCCAGAAAGCGGTCGATGGAGGGCAGATCCATGCGGTCGAAATCCTGGGCGGTCTCCACCAGTTTCTGAAGACGGTCCCGGGAAAACCCGGCGGCGTTTTCGTGCAGAGGAAGTGAGGGAATCAGGGTTTGAAGGGTGCGGGCGACACCGGTTTCGTGGATATCCCTGAGAATTTTTTGCGGATCGGGGGTCCAACCGGCCATTTCCAGCACGCGGGCGGCGAATCGGTCCCCCGGATGCGCGGCCAAGGTCAGGGCGGCCAGCAGCACCTCGGCGGCGGTGTCGTTGCGCAGGGCGCTCTGCCCCTCCTGCACCACGGCGAAGCCTTCCCGGCGCAGACCGTCGGCAAGCTCCGCGCCGCGGCGGTTACTTCGCACCAGCACGGCGACTTCCAATCCGGGTTCCAGGGTGCGGAGCATCTCCGCCAGCAAAGCCAGTTCCGCCTCATCCTCTTTCTCCCGCCGCTCCACCACCCGGGCGATTCCCGGCAGCGACCGATGCCGGTCCGCCGCGACATGCGGACGGAATTGCGCGTTCCACTTCGTCCGGGCTCCATCGGGAAACCCCTCCGCCTCCGGCACCTCCCGCATCAGACCGTTCACCAAGTCCAGCACCGCCGGCGCGGAACGCTGGGAAACATCCATCGGTTCGGTGCGGATTTTTTCCGCATAGCGCGCCCGCACCCGCTCAAACAGATCCGCATTGCCGCCGCGCCAGGCATAAATAGCCTGTTTGACATCCCCCACATAAAAGAAACTCCGCTCGCCCCCGGTATCCTGCAGAACTTCGTCCACAAACGGTTCCACTGCATGCCATTGCAGCGTGCTGGTATCCTGAAATTCATCCAGAAGCCAGTGAGAGACCTCGCCATCCATCCGAAAGGCCAGCGCTCCCGGCGGCACATGATGAAAGCCGGTGATCAGGGCGCAGGCGTCTTCAAACGAAATTTCGCCCCGTGCGAGGGCGGTCCGCATGTAGCGCGCTTCAAAAGCGGCCAACAGTCCGTGAATGCCGCGGGTCTGCATCCAGGCCCGCTCCAGTTCGACCCCGGCCGGATGGCGCAAGAGCCATTGCAGTCCCCGATGCTGTTCCGCCGTAAGCGCCACCGGCTTGCGACGGTATACCACCTCTTCCCCCGGCTCGGTCTGCAAAAGCCGCTCCGCCAGCGCGCCGGAAGGACGGTCTTTACTCCAGCTTTTGCCGGGGGAATAGCCCGCCGCCTGCTCCACCAGCTTCAACAACTCCGGCAACGCCTCATCCCCCAGCGATTCCCGCAACTGCGCCGCCAGCAGAATGCGGTCCTCCTCCGGCAACGCCCGGGGCGGATCTTCCACAACTAACGCTCCGCCGGGATGATGCCATGCCTCCGCTTCGGGATACAGCAAATAGACCGACCGGTGATCCGAAATCATTTCCAGCATTTTGCGGTCCAGCGCATTTTCCGCCAGACCCTGGGTGGTCAGGTCGAACGCTCCCAGAAACGCCTCCCGGCTTTCCTCCGACAGCACCCCCGGCGCCAGCAGACCGTCCAGCGTCTGCTCATGCAGAAAGCGGGCCTCGGGGCCCTGACCGTCCAGCAGACTGAATTCCGGCGGCAGACCCAGTTCCACCGCCGCTGCGGAGAGCATTTGCGCGATACGTGAATCCAGGGTGCCGATCCGCAGGCGGTGCAAATTGGAGAGCAGGGCCCGCAGGTCTTCCAGAAATTCCGCCGACCGTCTGGGCATGCCCATTGCCGCCGCTGTCCGCGCCGCCGCCCGTTCGTCCGCCGCAGCCTCACGAAGATATCCGGCAATGGCGTCAAAAATTTCGCCGGCCGCCTTGCGGGAGAAGGTGTAGGCACCGATCGA
>PXDP01000374.1 GCA_003565035.1 PVC group bacterium
AAAGTTTCGGCTATAGGCCTACACACCAGCCCCCCAAAGGGCGATTAGCTCAGTTGGTTAGAGCGCTTGCTTCACACGCAAGAGGTCACAGGTTCGAGTCCTGTATCGCCCACCATCTTCAAAACCCCCGTAAACAAAGCGTTTGCGGGGTTTTTCTTTGACCCAGGCCCGGAGGCCCTGAAGGGGACGACAAGACCCGGACAGCCGACGATCATGCCGGGGGCCCCTTACGGATGGAGATATCGTGCCACTTCGCCGGGGCAAGACCGTCGGGTGAAATACTTTTTGGCATTCCGAGTTTTTTTTCCATGGGAATGAGCAAGAAGTTCTGGCATAAAGCCGCAAAATGATGCATTGGAATGGGCATGATTGAAGCTGTTTCCACATATCTGCTGTCGTTTACAACCGGGGGGCTCTTTTTGAGGGAATCCCAGGTTGTGGTGGAGCAGTTTCTGGCCTCCGGGGATTGGGATCGGGTACGCGGAATCGTCCTGGAGAGGAACCTGCTGCAGTGCCGCACCCAAAGCTCTCTGGAACGCACCGGACGGGAAGTGATCAACCGGCTGAAGACTCTCCAGCCTGAAGAATTGGACATGCTGAAAAATGGATCTCCAGAGACCCGACGTCTGCTTCTGTGGGTGGCCGTGTGTCGTCAATACCGCTTTGTGCGCGAATTCGCGGTGGAAGTGCTGCAGGAACGGGTTCTCAGCCTGAAAACGGATCTTCCAATGGAGGAGTTTGACAGTTTTCTGCACCGCAAATCCCAGGTGGACCCCAAACTGGAGGCCCTGACGCATACCACCGTCCGCAAAATGCGACAGGTGCTCTTTCGCATCCTCCGGGAAGCGGGCCTGCTGGATGAGCACGGAACCCTGCAAACGGTGACTCCCACCCCTCAACTCGTTGATCATCTGCAAACCCGCGACCCCGGGAGCCTTGCGGTTCTCCCCTTGCTGGACACACCCCTCTGGAGGCCCGAATGAGCACCGAATTGGAAACCCGCCCCCTGCTGGAACGCTTTCAGCATCTTCTCACCGTACTCTCCAGTCCGCGCTTTCTGACCATGCAGGGAATCGCCAACGAAGTGCCGTTCTTCATTTGTCCCTATCCGCCTGCCGAAGCCATGGAGATCGACCGCATCCGCCGTCAACTCGCCACCAAACTCGAACAGGGCGGGATTACCGTTCTCCAGATCGATCTCTATGACCTGGCCATTCAGCTCCTTCGCGAGCGGGGAATCTGGCAACGGGTTCTGGACACCGAGCCCAAGATCACCAAAGACAAACTCCGCGAGTTGCTGCAAGGAGTGCTGGACCCCGAAGCCCACCTCGTCCCCGCGATCTCCGCCCGGCTCCAGTCCGAGACCTTCGATATCCTTTTCCTTTCCGGCGTGGGTGAGGTGTTTCCCTACATCCGCTCCCACAACGTGCTCAACAACCTCCAAAGCCACGCCAAAGACAAACCCACCGTCATGTTCTTCCCGGGGACCTACACCCAGTCCCTGGAGAAAGGCGCCTCCCTCGATCTCTTCGGGCGGCTGCATGACGACAAATACTACCGCGCCACCAATCTTTTTCATTACGAAGCGTAAACGGGAATACAGGATATGAAGCTCACAACCCTTTTCGACAAAGAGGTAGACCGCAAAATCGAAGGTGTCATCAAAGCCGATGACAACGCCTCCCTCCTCCAGGAAGTGGAGGAATACGTGCTCACCAACGAAGTCGCCAAGCGTCTGGAGGCCTTCCTCGATGCCTACACCACCTACCAGGGCGCGAACGGAGTCTGGATTTCCGGTTTTTTCGGATCCGGCAAATCCCACCTGCTCAAAATGCTGTCCCTGCTGCTGGAGAATGCCGCCATCGGGGATCAACCCGTCTTATCGCTCTTCGAACGCAAACCCGAGGTACTCCAAAACGAAATCCTCAAAGCCGATCTGCGCCGCGCCGCCGCCATTCCCTCCCGCAGCATCCTCTTCAACATCGACCAAAAGGCCGATGTCATCAGCAAGACACAGATCGACGCCCTCCTGGCCGTTTTCGTTAAAGTCTTCGACGAAATGTGCGGCTACTATGGCAAACAGGGACATATCGCCCAATTCGAGCGCGACCTTGACAGCCGCAGCCTCTTCGTCCCCTTCAAGACCGCCTATGAGCGCATCGCCAAGCTTCCCTGGACCACCGGACGGGAACAGGCCATTCTCGAAGGGGAAAATATTGCCAGCGCCTACGCGGAAGTCACCGGCGGCAATCCAAAGAACGCGATAGACATCCTCGACAAGTACCGAAACGAATACCGCGTCTCCATCGAGGATTTCGCCGAACAGGTCAAAACCTACATTGACCTGCAAGCCCCCGGCTTCCGCCTCAATTTCTTCGTGGACGAAGTGGGGCAGTACATCGCCTACAACGTCAAACTGATGACCAACCTCCAAACCATCGCCGAAAGCCTGGCCACCAAATGCCGTGGACAGGCCTGGGTGGTGGTCACCGCCCAGGAGGAAATGGACTCCGTGATCGGGGAACTGGGCAAGCAAGGCACCTCCGACTTCTCCAAAATCCAGGACCGCTTCTCCAACCGTCTCAAACTCACCAGCGCCAATGTCGCCGAGGTGATCCAGAAACGCCTGCTCCACAAAAACGAGGCGGGCGTGGACGCGCTCAGCGACCTCTTCCATGCCCAGACCAACAACTTCAAGACCCTCTTTGACTTTGCCGACGGAGCGGCCAGCTACCGGAATTTCCGCGACCGGGATCACTTTATCCACTGCTACCCCTTCATCCCCTATCAGTTCGACCTCTTCCAGGCCTCCATTCAAAACCTCTCCGTCCACAACGCCTTCGAAGGCAAACACAGCTCCGTGGGCGAACGCTCCATGCTTGGCGTCTTTCAGCAGGTGGCCATCCAGATCGGACAGCACGAAGTCGGCCAGCTCGCCACCTTCGACCTCATGTTCGAAGGAATCCGCACCGCCCTCAAGACCCAGATTCAACGCGCGGTCATCCAGGCGGAAAAGCAATTGGACAACACCTTTGCCATCCGGGTGCTCAAAGCACTTTTCCTTGTCAAATACGTTAACGAATTCAACGCCACCGTCCGCAACCTCTGCGTGCTCATGCTGGATTCCTTTGATCAGGATCTCCCCAAACTCCGCCGCCGCGTGGAGGAGGCCCTGGCCCTGCTGGAGCAACAAACCTACATCCAGCGCACAGGCGAAATCTACGAATACCTCACCGACGAAGAAAAAGACGTGGAGGAGGCCATCAAGGCCACCGACGTGGAAACCAGTGATGTGGCCGACGAACTGGAGAAGCTGATCTTCGACCACAGCCTCGGCCTGCGCAAAATCCGATACGAGGAAACCGGACAGGATTACGCCTTCACCCGCAAGCTCGACGAACGCCTGCACGGTCGCGAGATGGAGTTGTGCATCCACGTCATCAGCCCCTTCCACGAACACACCGGCAACAAAACCCTCCTGCAAATGCAGAACACCGGCAAAGACGAACTCATGGTGGTCCTGCCCCCGGACGACCGCCTTGTGCGCGACCTGCTGATGTACAAGCGCACTGAAAAATACATACGCCAGACCATCTCCGTCACCCAGCGCGATGCCGTGAAGCGGATTCTCACCGACCGTGGCTTCCAAAACCAGCAACGCCATGGGGATCTCAAAAAGCGGGTCAAAGAGCTGTTGGGCAAGGCCATCCTGCTGGTGGCCGGAACCGAGGTGGACATCGGCGGCGAGGATGGAGCCTCCCGGGTGGTCCGGGGCTTCCACGAACTGGTGACCCGCGTGTACCCCAATCTCCGCATGTTGCGGAACCATAACTACAAAGAAGAGGATGTCGGCAAGATCCTGCGCCACAGCGTGGGAAGCCTCATCGATGAGGATGTCACCCAACTGGAGGAATCCGAGCAGGAAGTGCTCGCCCATATCCAGAGCAACCATCGGGGCGGTGTACGCACCACCCTCAAGACCCTCATCGAACGCTTCGAACGCAAGCCCTACGGCTGGTCCTACGCCGCCATCCTTTGCCAGGTCGCCAAACTCTGCGTGCGCGGCAAGGTGGAACTGCGCTCCGACGGCAATTTGCTGGAGGACAGCGATCTGGAACCAGCTCTGCGCAACACCCACGGACAGGGCAACGTGGTCCTCGACCCCCAGGTGGAGTTCACCCAGTCCCAGGTGCGCTCCCTCAAAGAATTCCACTCCGAGTTCTT
>PXDP01000151.1 GCA_003565035.1 PVC group bacterium
CGAGCTTGCGAGCGGGTGGCCAATTCGGTTGCGGGATGACCCTGCGTTAGGGGGAACTGGCCCAGGGGCGGTGCCCCTGGCTGATCCTTGAGCGAGAGAAACGATAACGTAATGGAAACCAACCTGTTGTCCAGTAGGATTTGTGTGTAAAGGGCAGGGCGAACGGGATGGTGGGCTTTTTTTCACCCATTGTAAGATGCGCTCCAACCTTATGTTTAGCCCCCCCAATAAAAAACCCGCTCTGCAAAAGAGCGGGTTTTATGAATCAAAGAGAAGTTCTCTTTATTCCGCGACAGCGGCTTCTTCTTTGGCCGGGGCGACGGTGACATCGACCCATTCCAGGATCGCCATTTCGGACGCATCGCTGGAGCGCTTGCCTTTTTTGATGATGCGGGTGTAGCCGCCCTGACGCTCACTCATTGCCGGAGCAATGGTGGAGAACAATTCGTAGACGCTGTCCTGACTCCGCAGACGGGAAATGGCCTGACGGCGGGCATGCAGATCGCCGCGCTTGCCGAGGGTGACCATTTTTTCCGCGAGCGAACGGGCCGCACGGGCTTTGGGAAGAGTGGTGGTGATCCGCTTCTCATTGATCAGCGAGCACACCATGTTGCCCAGCATCGCTTTGCGGTGGGCGGAATCACGACCGAGTTTGATGGTCTTCTTACGATGACGCATGGTTAATTTTCCTCTAAAAAGGGTTGAAGTTTAAAATCAGTCCCGGCCGGAAGTCAGCAGTTCGGGATCAAAAGACATGCCAAGCGACAGTCCGTATTCGACGAGTTTGGCTTTGATCTCGTTGAGAGATTTTTTGCCGAAGTTGCGGTATTTCAGCATTTCCGCCTCGCTCTTCATGCACAATTCGCCCACCGTGGTGATGTTCGCGTTGTTCAGGCAGTTGGCGGCGCGGACGCTGAGTTCGATTTCGTTCACCGAAACATTCAGCTTCTTGCGGAGATCCTCGCGTTCCTGGTCGATCATCTTCTCGCTCTGCTCGAATTCGACCAGATCCTTGTCGTAGTTGACGAAGACATCCAGGTGATGACGCAGAATCGCGGCGGCAACGGTGAGCGCGTCGTCGGGGGTTACCCGGCCGTCGGTCCAGATATCCAGTCCCAGTTTGTCGAAGTCGGTGCGGCGGCCCACACGGGTGGACTCCACCCAGTAGTTTACGCGGGAAACGGGGGAGAACAGACAGTCAATCGGAATAATGCCGATGGGCTGACCTTCTTTTTTGTTCCATTCGGCGGGGCAATAGCCGCGGCCGGTCTTGACTTCAAGCTGGGCATGGAATTTGCCGCCGCTGTCCAGGGTGGCGATGTGATGATCCGGATTCAGGATTTCAATCGAACCGTCGGTGATGATATCGGCAGCGGTGACTTCCCCGGGGCCGTCCACTTTAATGGCGACCATGCGGACTTCACGGGTGTAGGATTTAATCAGAACCTTTTTCAGGTTCAGCACCACATCGGTCACATCCTCAACCATGCCTTCGATGGAGCAGAATTCGTGGGGAGCGCCGTCCAGTTTCAGGGCTGAAATCGCGGCACCTTCCAAAGAGGAAAGGAGCACGCGGCGCAGCGAGTTGCCAATGGTGCGACCGTAGCCCGCTTCAAACGGCTCCGCGTAGTATCGTCCAAAATTAGGGGTGCTTTCCGCTTCGTCTTTAACGACGCGTTTCGGCATTTCAAAACGTCCAAGTCGTGTAGCCATAGGGTGTAATCTCCGGTTGGGGATAAAAGTGTCGGGTGGGGGGAATTAAACGCGGCGGCGTTTTTTGGGACGGCAGCCGTTGTGCGGCATGGGCGTCACATCTTTAATTGCGGTCACCGTCACACCGCAGCTCTGCACGGCGCGGACGGCGGATTCGCGTCCGGCACCCGGACCCTGGATGCGGACTTCCGCCTCCTTGAGGCCGTGCGACATGGCGTTGCGGGTGGCATCCTGGGCGACAACGGTGCCGGCATAAGCGGTGCTCTTGCGGGAGCCTTTGAAGCCGGCGCCGCCGGCAGAGCCCCAGGAGATCACGTTGCCGGACAGGTCGGTCACACTGACGATGGTGTTGTTGAAGGTGGCCTTCACATGGACAACGCCCTGGCTGATGTTTTTGGACTGCTTGGCCTTGCGGGCTTTGACAGGGGACAAATCTTCACCCAGCAGCTCGGCGGCCGACTGGCGCTTGGGCTGCGTGGCCTCGGTGGGGGCCGCTTCGCCTTTTTTGGAGGCTTTGGTGGGTTTCACCTCTTCGGTCGCTACGGCAACCTCTTCTTTGGTTTCTTGCTCTTGAGCCATAATCAATTTTCCTGAAATTTATAAAAAGCTTACTTCTTGAGGGCGGCTTTGGCCTGTGCCCGGGCCTCTTTGCCGCGGACGGCGCCGATGGTGCGTTTGCCACCTTTGCGGGTACGGGCATTGGTCTTGGTGCGCTGACCGCGAACGGGAAGTCCCCGGCGGTGACGCATGCCGCGATAACTGCCGATGCTGATCAGACGGCGGATGTTGGACTGCGTCTCACGGCGCAAATCCCCTTCCACAGTGTAATCGCTCTGCAAGATCGTGGTGATCGCATTGATCTGATCTGAATTCAGATCGTCGGCTTTCATGCCCGGATCCAGTTCCAGCTTGGTGATAATCTCGAGAGCGCGCTGCGGCCCGATCCCATAGATGTAGCGAAGTGAATATTCCAGGCGCTTACGGCCGGGGATGTCGATACCCATTATACGTGGCATTGTTCGAGACTCCTAATTATCCTTGACGTTGTTTGTGACGGGGATTGGTGCAGATAACACGCACCACACCCTTCCTGCGAATGACGCGGCAATTGATACACATTCTTTTGACGGAACTACGTACTTTCATGATTAAAATCCTGTTGATTTTCCTTGAGAATGACACCTTTCAGCATGTCATACGGTGATAAGACAACCCGTACGGTCTGTCCCGAGGACAGGCCAAGCTCCGTAACAGGTTGACGTGGAGAGGGAAACGCCACGATTTCATGCCCATTTTTAAGCTTGGCTTGAAAGGTCGCGTAATCTAGCGTATTACCCAGCACCGCGTCGAGTATAATTTCTTCCTTTTTATCGGTTTTCTTCATCGGGAAGCGTCAGAATCTCGGCACAGCCCTCGCGGACCGCCACCGTATGCTCCACATGAACCGACGGCAACCCGTCACGGGTCACCACCGTCCATCCATCCGACAAGGTTTTCACCTCGTGCGTTCCGAGATTCACCATCGGCTCAATCGCCAGGGTCATCCCCTCCCGCAGAACCGGCCCTTTTCCGGGCGGCCCATAGTTGAAGATCTGCGGCGGCTCGTGCATCTTGCGTCCCACACCGTGGCCGACAAAGTCGCGCACCACGGAAAACCCTTTCGGGGTCACCGTGCTTTCCACCGCATGGGAGATGTCCGAGAGCCGGTTTCCCGCCACCGCCTGGGCAATGGCGTTCTCCAACGCTTTCTCTGAAGTCCGCACCAGGTCAATGATCCGGGGATTGGTCACCCCCACCATCACCGTCATGGCGTTGTCTCCGATAAATCCTTTATACACCACCCCGATATCGATGCTGACGATATCCCCCAGGTCGATCCGCCGCGATCCCGCCACCCCGTGCACCACCTCCTCGTTCACCGAAATGCAGGTGTACGACGGGAAGGGCGGCACCCGGCGGGGGCCCGGATAATTCAAAAACGCGCTGCGGCATCCCGATTTTTCCATCATGTCGCGGGCATAGAGGTCCAGCTCGCGGGTGGTCACCCCCGGTGCAATCTCCCGGGCCAGCGCCACGCGGATGTTCGCGGCCACCCGGCCCGCGTCCCGCATGCCGTTCAGCTCGTCTTCGTTTTTAATGATAATTTTCGACAAATCAGTCCTTTCAAATCAGCGTCCAGTGCCGGATCAGTTTTTCAACCGACTCCGCCGGATCATCTCCCCCGTCCAGTTCCAGGCACAGGCTCTGAGCGGTGAACCACTCGATCAGCGGACGGGTCTGCTCGTGAAAGCGGTCCAGGCGGCTGGCCACCCGTTCCGGGTCGTCATCCTCGCGCAGGATCAGTGCGCCTCCGCACAGATCGCACACCTCAGGCACTGCGGGCGGACGGTTCATCAGATGAAACGGCGCCCGGCACTGCGAACAGACCCGGCGGAGTTTCATGCGCTCCACGGCACGGGCCACCGAAAGATCCAGATGCACACAGCCGTGAAACACG
>PXDP01000101.1 GCA_003565035.1 PVC group bacterium
AGAATACGCATCTTCTGCTCCGGAGGGGTGAGTTTACCCAAATTTGCGGGATGACGGAAGAAGTCAAAAATTTCTTCAACCGGGCGGGGCACCCATTGGGTGGCGTTGAGGAGCCGGAAGCCGTCCTGAGAGGTTCCAAAGGTCAGCGTAAACGATGGCGGGTTTGTTGGGTTCATGCCTACAGATCGCAGAGGAACGCTGAAACTTAATGAAAACCTGAATCCTTGAGATCTTTGCTTTGAATCCGCGCGGTAAGAGGGTCAGTCTTCCGCGCTGGCTTTGCGGGCGCGTTTGCGCTGATTGGGATCGAGAAGTTTTTTGCGGATGCGGATATTTTTCGGGGTGGCCTCCACGAATTCGTCATCGGAAATGAACTCGATGGCTTTTTCGAGGTTCAGCTTGATGGGCGGTTCGAGCATGATGGCTTTATCGGTACCGGAGGCGCGCACGTTGGTGAGCTGTTTGTTGCGGCAGGGGTTGACCGGCAGGTCGCCGGGTCGGCTGCTTTCGCCGAGCACCATGCCCACGTAGACTTCCTCGGTGGGGCCGATGAAGAGTTTGCCGCGTTCCTGAATGGTGTCGAGCGCGTAGGCCGTGGAGGTGCCCTGATCGCTGCTGACGAGAGCACCGGTATTGCGGGAGGGGATGGCACCGGCCATGGGGCCGTAATGCTTGAACATGTGGCTCATGACGCCTTCGCCGCTGGTCAGGTTGGTCAGATAGCTGTCAAAACCAATGAGACCTCGGGTGGGCATGACGATTTGGAGCAGCACCCGGGTGCTGTGATGTTCGTGCTCCATGTGGGTGATTTCTCCGCGGCGTGCGGCGACGGCCTGCATGACATCGCCAAGCTTTTCGCCGGGAATGTCCATCCAGACATCTTCGAAGGGTTCGTTTTTTTTGCCGTCTTCGCCGATGGTGACAATGACTTCGGGACGGGATACGAGCATTTCGTAGCCTTCGCGGCGCATGGTTTCCATGAGGACTGCGATTTGCAGTTCGCCGCGGGCCTGCACCAGAAAGGTGTTTCCGGAGGTTTCCTCGACGGAGAGGGAGACGTTGGTGAAGGTTTCGCGGACCAGGCGGTCGCGCAGGTGGCGGGAGGTCAGGTATTTGCCTTCGGTGCCGGCAAAGGGGCCGTCGTTCACGCAGAACTGCATCTGCAGGGTGGGGGGGTCAATGGCCATGAACGGCAGGGCTTCCTGGCTGTCGTTTTCGCAGAGGGTTTCGCCGATGAAAACATCTTCGAAGCCGGCGACACCGACGATATCCCCGGCGCTGGCGGATTCGATTTCGACCATGCCCATGCCACTGAATCCGTAAAGCTTCATGGCTTTGCCGGTCTGGGGCGCGTCTTCGTGGGGGAGACGGCGGATGTTCTGACCGAGGGCGATTTTGCCTTCGCGGATGCAGCCGATGGCGATGCGGCCGACATAGGAGTTCCAGTCGAGGTTGCTGACGAGCATACGGTAGGGGGAATCGGCGTCGGCATTGGGGGGCGGCACTTCGGAGACGATGGTGTCAAACAGCGGCGCGAGGGTGTCGGGTGCGTCTTTGGGATCGCGGACGACGTATCCGTTGAGGGCGCTGCCGTAAAGAAAGGTGGCGTTGAACTGTTCTTCGGTGGCTTCAAGCTCCATGAGCAGTTCCAGCACCATGTCATGCACTTTGGCGGGATTGGCGGTGTCGCGGTCGATTTTGTTGACCACCACGATGAGGTGCAGGTTCTGTTCGAGGGCTTTGCGGAGAACAAAGCGGGTCTGGGCCTGGGGGCCGTCGGAGGCGTCGACGAGCAGGATCACCCCGTCCACCATTTTCAGAATGCGCTCCACCTCGCCGCCGAAATCGGCGTGTCCGGGGGTGTCGACGATGTTGATGATGGTGTCTTTCCATTTCACCGAGGCGTTTTTGGAGCGGATGGTGATGCCTTTTTCGCGTTCGAGGTCCATCGAATCCATTGCGCGGTCGGCCACGGCCTGATTGGAGCGGAAGGCGCCGCCCTGACGGAGCATGCCGTCCACAAGGGTGGTTTTGCCATGGTCAACGTGGGCGATAATGCCGATATTACGGATGGGGGGACGGGACACGGGAAATTCTCCAAAAGGGTTGCAGTGGGATTGCAGTGGGGTTGTTGCAGGGAAGCGCGAATAGGATTCGCGCATGAAGGATGCCTGCCTCTATGGGAGAATTTCCAAAAAACAATGGAAATCAGTCTTTGGTGAAACTTTTCGGGCCCTGATTTCCCGCGACGCGGTGATAGGTTCCGGTGACTTTGTCCCGTTCGTATTTGGTGAAGCCGGCTTTTTCGACGTTTTTATTGTCGAGAAGCTTCTTTTCTCTGCCGGGCGTATGTTTGGTGCCCAGGTTGGGGGGCAGGATGCACCGCCGGACCGGCTCGCCGGTTTCAGGATGATGCGTAAGGGCTTTGTCGCGCATGGACTGATGCACTTCGAAGGTTTCGCCGGATGTCAGGGTTTCGTATACGTAAATGGGCATGAAAACATTATAATCAGGGTTCCGTCTTTTCCAATCCTTATCTGTTCACGTTACAGGGGCACTGGGCCATACGATTCCGTCAAAAAGATTTTGGAACGCTTCTTTTGTGAAGGGCTTGCTCAAATGAAAGGTGTTGGGGGTACTGAGATGGAGACGGGCGGATTCCCGGAGGGGAGCGCCGGAGAAAAAGATCACGGGCAGATTCGGGCACAAATTCCGGGCCCAGTC
Organism: PVC group bacterium; assembly: GCA_003565035.1. Taxonomy (GTDB): domain Bacteria; phylum Verrucomicrobiota; class Kiritimatiellia; order SS1-B-03-39; family UBA6053; genus PXAS01. Next base: position 2,725 of record PXDP01000101.1, read on the forward strand.
GCAGAGAGCGTCCCCCTGCATATCCGGGAGGTTCATGTCCGTCAGCAGAACGTGAATCCGAGGGTTTGTGGTTTCAATCAGTTTGAGTCCCTCCTGTCCGGTAGCGGCTTCGTAGATTTCAAATTCAAAGGAGGTGAGCATCCGTCTGGCTAGGCGGCGAATGGACGGATCGTCATCGACGATCAGGATTTTTTTCGGATTCAGAGAGGGCATTCTTCATATACAGCAGTTTTCATTCCAATGAAATAAATGTTAAGCTTTGTGTTTATAATAGATCTTAATTAACATATTAAAGATAACCTGCTGCCCGAAAACGCGCACAGAGACAAGCAAAATTGTTAAGGGGCCGCTTTCAGTTTTACAAATATGGCTGCCTGGCTCAGGGTTCGAGCACCCAGCGTTTGTTGTACCAGAAATAGCTTTCCGGATGTGCCAGAATGAATGGCGAAAGGTCGTCGAGGCAGCTCTGAAGGAGTTGAGCTTTGGCGGCTTTTTTGTCTGTTGAGGGATCGAAGTGCCGAACGGCAGCCGGGGCCCAGATGTGTTTGCCGGCAGGATCGCGGTAGAGGGCTACGGGCAGGACGGCGGCACCGGATTTTGCGGCGAGCAGGCCCAGACCGTTGGCGAGTCGGCAGGGGCGATTCAGGAAGGTATGCGCTTCGCCTGCGCCGCGTGCATGAATATCAATGAGGATGGCAACCACCCCCTTGTCCGCCAGAAAGGGAAGCAGTTTGCGGATCAGTTTGGGATCATCGCGGTCGAGGACCAGTCCGCCGCTGTGCTGGCGGGCGGTTTGGAGGGCCTGGTAGGTGAGCGGATTTTTCTGGGTGCGGGCGATAAAACACATGGGGATGCCCCGTCGACAGGCAATGGTGCCGGCCAGATCCCAGTTTCCGAAGTGGGTGATCACGAGCAGAACCCCTTTGCCGGCCTGACGGGCCTGCTCCAGAGCCGCAACGGCGGATTCGGCCTCTATGTTTTTGTCCGCCCATGCGTCGTCTAGCGTGTCGGCGTTGAGGATTTCACAAAAATTGTGACCCAGATTCCGCGCGGCCTGTTTGCGGATCCGGATCTGTTCCCCGGGCGGCAGGTCCGGAAACACTTCCGCGATACGCCGGGTGGTGACGTCTTTTCTCCATCCGAAGGTTTCCTGAAGGTGCTCCGCCAGAAATGCGGTCATCCGGGTGGCGGCACGAAAGGGCAGGGTCCGCACCAGTCCTCTGAACAGCAGAAAGACAGAATACTCCAGAAGGTGCCGGAGGCGGAGGGAAAGGGGAGGCGTGGCAGACATGGGGATGGAATAGCGCACGCCTCCCCGCTTGGCAAGTTTGGAGGATTACCAGTCGTAGGAGACCGATGCCGCGAAACGGCGCTCGGCGTAGGTGTCCTGGCCGGCGAAGATGCGGAAATCGTCGTCAAGCAGATTGCTGGCGGTGAGGCTGATCTGCATTTGCGGGATGGCTTCAGGCCGGGCATGGA
>PXDP01000001.1 GCA_003565035.1 PVC group bacterium
CGAGTTTCCCGGTCTCAGCTGGCTGGCAGTATCGCCAGAAGCCGCGCTGCGAGGAGTCCGGCGTGTCGTCGCCGATGTCGTGGAGGAAATGAACGCATCAGGAGAATTAGTTCCCGAACCCTTGGCCAGTCGAAAATTCAGTGGCAAATTTATGGTGCGGGTCCCCCCTGATGTACATCGCGACCTAACCCTCCAAGCTGTGGAAGCCGGGGTGAGTCTCAATCGATTGGCCACAGTGAAACTGGCACACTGACCAAAGCCGACAATTCCCGCCTCCGAACCAGTCGGAGCGGGCGGACGTTGAATGTGCAGCGACGGGTCGTGACGTGACATTGACTCTAGAAAATGATCACCCTTAATGCCAACCATTCCCGCCACCGAATAAGTCTTCAAAAAAAGGATACTGACAAAATGCCGAAAGAGATTTACCCATCCTCCTACCTTTGTGACTGTGGCTATCAGAGTGACTTTTTTGAGAATACGGTCAAGGAAATGAAACAGGCCAGTCTCAGAATGACACAACGCATTGGATCGGACGATGGCAAGCATCTCATTGTCTTCAAGGGGGGTGAGATGACGGCCATCTGGTGTCCGAAAGTCGGCAAGGAAATCCCATCGAACAAGAAAGACTGACTTCTGCATTGGATCAGAGTTGGATATGGTTTTGAAATTGCTTCCGGGTTTTTATGCTATGATCTTGACCAAAATCCTCCGGTATGGTGCAGGAGGGCGGTGATCCGCTTTCTTTTTCACCGTCTTGTTTTTCAGGCGCTGCCGACATTGTTTGTGCTGGCGGCGCTGAGCTTTTTGCTGGTGCGGCTGGCGCCGGGGAGTCCGTTTGCCAGTGAGCGGGAACTGCCCCCGCAGACGCTGGAGGCGCTGAACCGGGCTTATGGGCTGGATCAGCCGATGCCGGTGCAGTTTTTCCGCTATATTGGCGGAGTGCTGCGCGGGGATTTCGGCCCCAGTCTGCGCATGCCGGGCCGGACGGTCTCGGAACTGATTCTGGCAAAACTGCCCGTGTCGCTGGAGCTGGGCTTCTGGTCGCTGCTGTATGCGATTTTTGTGGGTCTCACGCTGGGAATCCTCGCAGCGGTTAAACCGAATGGCTTCGGGGATTATTCGGCCATGACCCTGGCTCTGCTGGGGATTTGCATTCCGGCCATGGTGATGGGGCCGGTGCTGGCCCTGGTGTTCGGGCTTTGGCTGGATTGGCTGCCGGTCATGGGCTGGCATACGCCTGCGGACCGGATTCTGCCGGTGATCACCCTGGGGTCAACCTACGCCTCTTACATCGCCCGCCTGGCCCGGGGGGGCATGTTGGAGGAACTCACCCGCGACTATATCCGCACCGCGCGCTCCAAAGGACTGACGGAAGCGGGGATTTTGGTCAAAAACGCCCTGCGCGGCGGGGTGCAGCCGGTAGTGAGTTTTCTGGGGCCGGCGGCGGCGGGTCTGCTCACCGGGGCGTTTGTGGTGGAACAGATTTTCTTTATCCCGGGCCTGGGCGAAACGATTGTCAATGCGGCGCTGAACCGGGATCAGTTTGTGATTCTCGGCTGCGTGCTGCTGTTCGGAGCCTTTATGGTGTTTTTCAACACCCTGGTGGATGTGGGGCTGGCTCTGCTGAATCCGAAAATCCGGATGACGGCGGGAAGAAAGGCGAAACATGAAGGGTAGGGGACCTGAATCGTTTTCCCTGCGCCGGGACGCATGGAACCGGCTGATCCGCAACCGCATGGCGGTGGCCGGTCTGCTGCTTCTGCTGCTGATGGCCGGGGCTTGTGTGATCGGTCCGTGGATCAGTCCCTATACCTACTACGAACAGGATTTATTCAACACCAACGCGCCGCCGGACCGCGCCCATTGGCTGGGCACCGATGAACTGGGACGGGATTTGCTGACCCGGATCCTGGTCGGCGGCCGAATTTCGTTTGCGGTGGCTCTGGCCGCGACCCTGGTGTCGCTGGTGATCGGGGTAACCTATGGAGGCATCAGCGGATACGTGGGCGGCAAAACCGATGCGGTGATGATGCGCATTGTCGATGTGCTCTATGCGCTCCCGTTCACGCTGTTTGTGATCCTGCTGATCACGCTCTTTGAGCGCAATATTCTGCTGCTGTTTGTGGCCATCGGGGCGGTGGAATGGCTCACCATGGCGCGGATCGTGCGGGGTCAGGTGATGGGACTCCGGCGGCAGGAGTTCATCGAGGCCTGTCAGGTGCTCGGCTACAGTCAGGCGCGCACCCTGTTTAAACACGTGCTGCCCAATGTGCTGGGAACGATTCTGGTTTACGTCACCCTGACCATTCCCGGCGTAATGCTGCTGGAGGCGTTTCTGAGTTTTCTCGGGCTGGGGGTACAACCGCCAATGTCTTCCTGGGGAAGTCTGATCAAAGAGGGCGTGGCCCTTATGGAGGATGCGCCGGGGCAGATGCTGGCGCCGTCTATTGCCCTGTCGCTTACGCTTTTTGCCCTGAATTTTCTGGGGGACGGACTGCGGGACGCGCTGGATCCACGCCGCTCGGAGGGGGCGAAATGAGCCTGCTCTCGGTGGAAAAACTCTCTGTGAATTTTCCGCTGCGCAGGGGGGCATTCACGGCGGTGGATTCGGTCAGTTTTGACCTCGCGGCCGGGGAAACCCTGGGCATTGTGGGCGAAAGCGGCAGCGGAAAATCGGTGTGCGTGTCCTCGCTGATGGGCCTGGTGCCCAGTCCCCCGGCGAACATTTCCGGCAGGGCGGTGTTTAAAGGCGCGTCCTTGCTGGATGCACCGGGCGAAACCCTGCGGCGCATCCGGGGAAAAGAAATCAGCATGATTTTTCAGGATCCAATGACCTCGCTGAATCCGTATCACCGCGTTGTGGATCAGATTGCCGAACCGTTGCGGATCCACGAGGGGCTCACCCGGAAACAGGCCCGCCTCCGGGCGGTGGAGGCCATGGCGTCGGTGGGCATTCCGGATGCGGAATCCCGCTCGCGGGCCTGGCCGCACGAATTTTCCGGCGGCATGCGGCAGCGGGTCATGATCGCCATGGCCATGATCACCCGGCCGGCACTGCTGATTGCCGACGAGCCGACCACGGCGCTGGATGTGACGGTGCAGCGGCAAATTCTCGATCTCATCAAAACCCTGCAGCGCGAACACGGCACCGCCGTGTTGTTCATCAGTCACGATCTCGCGGTGGTGGCGGATGTCTGCGAACATCTGGCGGTCATGCGCCGGGGGGTGATGGTGGAGCAGGGGAGGTCCGCCGAAATTCTGCGGGCGCCCGCGCATCCCTACACCCGGGGACTGCTGAGCTGTCACCCCGCACTGCACGAACCCGGCGAACCCTTGCGGGTGATGCCGGAACTTCTGGATCCGCCGGCATCCGAAGCACCCTGAGACGGCCATGGAACCCGCACCGGCAGTTCTGTTTACCTATCAGCGTCCGCACCATCTCCGGAAAACGCTGGCCGCGCTGGCCGGAAATTACGGAGCAAACGAGACCCCGCTGATCGTTTTCAGTGATGCCTCCGACCATCCCGATACGGCGGAGGGGGTTCAGCAGGTCCGGGATCTCCTGAAAACCGTTCGCGGCTTTAAAGAAGTCCGCATTTGTCAACGGCCGGAACGCTTCGGCCTGGCGAATAACATCCTCAGCGGAGTTACCGAGGTGCTTGAAGACTACGGCCGGGTGATTGTCCTGGAAGACGATCTGGTGACGCATCCCGCATTTCTCCGCTACATGAACGGCGCGTTAAACGCCTATACAAACGATTCACGCATCCTGTCGGTTTCCGCATCCATGCCGCACCGGTTCCGGATGCGGGTTCCCAAACGCTGGCCGCATGATGTCTGGTTATCGCTGCGGAATCTTTCGACCGGCTGGGGCACCTGGCGGGAGAAATGGGAGACGGTGGACTGGGAGATCAAAACCCTGGAAACGTTCCGAAACGATTCCGCTGCGCATGAACGCTTCAACCGCGGGGGGCCGGATCTCACGCCGGCATTTTTGAATGCCATGGATCTGGGCAAGGATCTCTGGGCCGCGCGGTTTTCGTACGCTCATTTTGAGAGCGGACGGTATTCGGTGCTGCCGCGCCGATCCTACGTCAGGCACATCGGTTACGACGGAAGCGGGATGAACACGTTCCACAATCCTTATCACCGGCTCGACCGCATCGACGATGCCGTGGACGCGCC
>PXDP01000454.1 GCA_003565035.1 PVC group bacterium
AGACACACCAGAATCGACATGCCCACCGCAAAGGCGGTGGCCCCCAAATATCCGAACAGCGGAAAACGGATGCCATTGCCCAACACCACCGGAGGCAGCCGCAGCAGCAGCCCGCCGGCAAGCAGTGCCACCACACCATAGAGGGGATGGTCCAGCAATTGAATCGGCAGGGCCCGGCCGCCGCGGCCAAGCGACTGCGCGGGCGGGGTCATGGCCGCATCCCGCGCCGGCAGCCATCCCGCCAGCAGACTGGCCCCGATCCCGAGGCCCATCGCCGCTCCCACTTCAGACCAGGACCAGAGCGCTCCCCGGCTTTGCCCCTGCACATAGAGATTGCCAAGCGTTTCCGTTACCGCCCCCACACTGATCCGCGCCAGACCCGCACCGAGCAGCACCCCGGCCAGGCTCCCGAATATCCCCAGTGTCAGTGCCTCCAGCATCCAGGCCGCCTTGATCTGAGCAGGCCGCACGCCCAGCGACCGCAACACCGCGATTTCTTCCCGGCGACGCACCACCGCCGCATCCAGGGACTGCAAAATCAAATACAGGCTCACCAGCAGGGCCAGCATCGACAGCGCCGACAAATTCATCCGGAAGGCCGCCGACAGCGTTTGCGAAACCGCCCGCCGTTCTCCCGGCGTGCTCAGCATCAGTCCCGCAGGCAGTGCCGCCTGAATCGATGCGAGCGCCTGAGCGTCCAGATCCACCCCCGGCAGCGGAAAGACATCCACCCGGTCCACGGAAGCCCCTCGCCCGGTCCGTTCCTGAACCGTCCGGATATCCCCCAAAAACAACGCCGCCCCCCGATCCAGCGCTTCAGGCATCACCATACCAATCCGCCACGAAAACAGACCCGCATCCGAAATCAGGTCCACAGAATCCCCCACCGACAAGCCAAAGCGGCGCGCGGCGGTCGGACTCACCAGCAGCACCGGCTCGCCCCGCAGGGCATCCTGAAACACCTCCGTTTCCGCATCCGTGCGCGGCACCAGCGACGCATCATCTCCAGCGGATCCGGCCAGATTGCGCACCGCCACCACGTCAATGCCGATCAGATCCACCCCTTCCCCATCCAGCCGCACCGAACTTTGAACCGAAGGCAGAAGCACCACGGAGCGCAAGCCGAAGGCGGCGCGGACATCCCGCAGCCGTTCCACCGGAATTACCCCCGACATCGATTCCACCGTGACCGGCGCGCCTGCCCCCAGCGTCTCAGTGAACACCTCAAACCCGGCGGTGGCCGAGCGGTTGGCCAGTCGGATTCCCAAAAATGCAGCCACCCCCACCCCCAGCAACACCACCAGTACCGCATGACTCCCCGGCGAACGCCGCCAGTGCCGCACGGTAAAGTATCGCCAGAAAAGCCCTGCGGAGGTTTTCATGCGGTGACCGGCTCCACCACCCGCCCGTCCAGCAGATGAACGGTGCGCTCACAGATGCGCGTGGCCGCTTCGCTGTGGGTGACCATGACCAGCGTGATTCCCTGTTCGCGGGTCAATTCCTCCAGTAAATCCAGAATTTTCTCCCCGGTGGCGGAATCCAGATTGCCGGTCGGCTCATCCGCCAGCAGGAGTTTCGGCCCGGCGGTCAGTGCCCGGGCAATCGCACAGCGCTGCATTTCACCGCCGCTGAGCTGATCCGGCGTGGCCTGCATCCGATGCGTCAGTCCCACCCGTTCCATCCATTCGCGACCTTTGGCAAGCGCCTCGCGCTCCGGCACCCCGTTGAGCAGCAGTGGAAAAATCGCATTTTCCACCACCGACAACGTGGGCAGGAGATGAAAAAACTGAAACACGGTGGCAATCTCCCGGCGGCGGAGGCGGGTCAGTTCCGCTTCCGAAGCGGTGCCCAGGGCAATCCCCCCAATGACAAGATTCCCCGCGTCGAAGCGGTCCACCCCGCCCAGACAATTCAGCAGTGTGCTTTTGCCAGAGCCCGAGGGCCCCATCAGCGCCACGCGCTCCCCGGCCTGAATCTCCAGAGAGACTCCCGAGAGAACCTTCCGGTCTCCGTACGACTTTGTAACAGTATCGATAACCACATAAGATGACATATTCACCTGTCGTAATCGACGCGGATTCATTACCGGGATTTTACATTCCCTATCCGTGATCCGGCAAAGCTATTTTATTTTGACAGGTATTTTAAAGATCCGTTGGTTTTATTTCTTCTTCCATCCGTTGTCCGGCGCAGCGATCCGTTGGATTCATTTCTTCTTCCATCCGTTGTCCGGCGCAGCGATCCGTTGGAACGTCTTCCCCTCACCATCCCTCACCACTCCTCACCATTCGCGGGACGGCTCTGCTATTTGCGGTCTCTTTCTTTTAAAACACCCGCCAAAACCCGCTTCTCACCATTAGCGGGACGGCTCTGCTATTCGCGGTCTCTCTCTTTTAAAATCTCTGTCAAAACCCGCTCCCTCACCATTCGCGGGACGGCTCTGCTATTCGCGGTCTCTTTCTTCTTCTTCTAAAATCCCTGTCAAAACCTGCTTCTCACCATTCGCGGGACGGCTCTGCCACCACGCCGTTGGCGTGGCAAGTTCGCGGTCTCTTTCTTTCTTTTCAAGCTCTTCGGCCACTCCCCCGTCTAATTTACGGAAAAATGCCGTGGTGACTGTAACTTTCGGCCACCCGCTCGATCGCCAGAAGAAAGGCGGCGGTGCGGAGATCCGGCAAATCCCGTTGCAACCACACCTCGTGAATCCGCTCATACGCCCGGGTCATGGTCTGCTCCAGCGCCGAAACCACCAGCCTCAATTCATCGGGTCCATGTATCAGGCGGTCCCGGTCGGATCCCGGAAGCTGCTGGCCGGTCAGGGTCTCCATCGCCGCCAGCATATGACGGTTCGACAGCTCCTCGTGACGTGAAATCATGCGGTCAAAACTGACCCCGGCCCGGTTTTTCAGCCATTCAAAATAAGAGACCGTCACCCCGCCCGCATTCAGAAACAGATCCGGAATCACCAGACAGCCCCGCCGACACAGGATCGTGTCTCCGGCCTGATCCACCGGACCGTTTGCCGCTTCGGCAATGACCTTGGCCTGAATCCGCTCGGCATTTTTGGCGGTAATCTGATTTTCCAGGGCGGCCGGGATCAGAATATCACAGGAAAACTCCAGCAACGCTCCGCGGTCCACTGATTCGGTCCCCGGAAATCCCAGAATTGAGCCGGTTTCCTGACGGTGACGCAGCAGGGCGACAACATCCAACCCGTCGGCGTTGTACACCCCGCCCTCCTGCTCGGACACACCAACAATAAGCGCCCGGCCGTCCTCCTGAAGATGCTTTGCCGCATGAAACCCCACCTTCCCCAAGCCCTGCAAAATCACCCGCTTGCCCGCCAAGCCCGGAGTGAGCCCCAGTTTTTTGGCCACCTCCGCCTGATCCAGACAGCTGCGAAGCCCAAAATACACCCCCTGACCGGTCGCCTGGGTCCGGCCCGGAATCCCCTGCATGGCCAGCGGTTTGCCGGTGACACAGGCGTAAATATTGGGCTCGTTCATGCGGATATTTTTATAGGTGTCCACAATCCACCCCATCTCCTGTTCACCAGTGCCGTAATCCGGCGCGGGCACATCAATATCCGGACCTATGAAATTTTTACGGATCAATTCGGCCGTATACCGACGTGTCACCCGCTCGCGGAAGCCCTCGCTTTCCTGAGCCGGACTGATTTTCACGCCGCCTTTCGCCCCGCCGAAAGGAACCCCCACCAGCGCACATTTGTAGGTCATCAGCGCCGCCAGGGCAATCGTCTCATTAAGACTCACCATGCGGCTGAACCGGATGCCGCCCTTGGTGGGCAGGCGGTGAAAACTGTGCTCGGCCCGGAAGGCCTCGACCACCCGGACCGACCCGTCATCATTGCGAACCGGAAATTTCATCCGGTAGACCGCATTGCAGTCTTTCACCTGTTTTAAAATGCCCGGTTCAAAACGTGAATAGGCGGCGGCACGGTCAAAATATCCGTGAACACTCTCATAGAAGGCTCCTGCTGACATACCAACACCCTAACCGATGTCCGCCGGAAGGCAATGATGAATTTATTCCGGGGCGCCAGACCCCAAGTTGGTCAGAGGAGGAATGCACGTTCATATCCACGTCACCGCCCCGCTTGCCGGGGTGGAGCGCATGGTCAGAGAAAACGTTTGCCCACCCTTCATTTCTGCCCTCCCCGGGTCC
>PXDP01000022.1 GCA_003565035.1 PVC group bacterium
AAGTTGTGGCTGCTGTACTGGGGCAGCCCGAGTTTCTTGCCGTACGTGAGTTCGAGTAAGACGGCCATGGGGTTCTCCTTGGTTGGGGTTGGGAAATCAGGGCACAAAAAAGACCCCGCGCGGGGGCCGGGAGACCGTGAGGGGTCTATGTATATATAACGCCGGGAGGCGGGGGATTTCGATCGGGTGGATATACGTTTAAGGCACGTAAACAAAAATATGGCACAAACTAACGAGCTACCTTTGCTCAAGAATTAATCTTCCTGGCATTCCCGGCAGGGGTTTGTAGCGAATGGTGGCGACCATGCCTGCGAGGGAAAGACGGTTGATGTGGGTTCTTCCCATGGACAACAATGCGGTGGTACTTCCATTTTCCCAGCCTCCGCTGTTGACCACCTGCAAAGCGGGTCCAATTCTTCCGTCTGATAAGGATACGGTGTGACCATCTTCGGAAAATGAGGCCCACCAGGTTTCGCGGTAGGACTGCGGTGGATTTTGGACGTTGTCAAAGCCCAGCAGGTCGATTCGACGGCGTTCGCCTCTGATGAGCTCAAAGGCCTGAGGCTGAAGGGGGAATCGACGATTATTCCATTCAAAGGCACCGCCCTGGAGTGTGATCACCACGATATCGCGGTACCGGGCATTCGCGCGAAGTTCCGCCAGACGAGCCTCCTTTTCGCGCTCCGCAGCAGCGGCTGCCGCCGCGCGCTGTTGAGCCAGTTCTTCGCGCCGCGCGCGTTCGGCGGCGTGGATTCGGTGCTGTTCAGCCCGCAATTCTGCTTGTTTTTCCGGCGTCAAGGCTTGCCACTCCGTTTTAGACAAACCCATCGGATAGGTGGCGCAGGATGACCAGGTCAGCACAGACAGTAAAAAAAGGAAAAGACATGAGAAATTGCGGACGGGTCGAGATTGTTGAATGGAAGCTGCCATGTTGTCACTGGGGTGTGAGGTTGTTTTCAGGATCGCGGGAAAGAAGCTCAACCGTCAGGGGATCGGGATGACCTGCAAAAAAGGTGTCTAAAATGTTTACAAAAAGACTGGGGTCCTCTGCTACTTCTGCAAACAGGGTCATGCAGGATCGCAGTTTCGTGTCGTCGAGACTTTCCAGAATATGCGAGATGGATTGGTTCGGATGTCGCAACAAGGTGAGGCAGCATTCCCGCAGACGGTTTCCCAGCACCGGATCATCCAGATAGGCACGGGCCTCCTGACGGTTCTGAATGGCGTAGTTCTGGGCCATGGGACTTTTCCCGAGACCCTTGAGTTGAGGAAACACGAACCACATCCAGTGAGACTCTTTGCGCCCCCTCTTAAGTTCGAGCAGGGCGTATTCAATCACACCTTCCTGGGCATCCAGAAAGCGGTTCAAGTCGAAGGGGACTTCATGCTTTTCCATTCGTCGATCTCCTGTTGAATCTAATGTTCAAACCCTGCAAGGGTTTTCCCAGCAGGGCTGGTTGTGAGTTTTAATCGTGTGCTTCTTTGGCATCACAATTCCAGCAGTTTATTAGGATTCAGTAAATCCGAATCCTTTCTTTCCCGGCGGCTTCGGGGAGGGGAGCCTCCCAAGAGCTTGAGCATCGAGGCGGATGCCCGGGTGTAACGGTCCACAACGGCCGGGACGTTGTTCGGTGTGATCGCACCGATTTCGAAATCCTTTACATCGAGGTCGATGCGGCTCGCGATGGTCAGAAACTCCTCCAGATCCTGGCGGAAGTCCTCGGGATGCATACCCCAGCTGATGCGGATTTCTCCCACGGGCTGTCCCGTCTCCTCGTCCAGAAAAAAATTCATGAACCCGTCGAAAACCCAGAACTCGAATTGAAAGAATTCGCGTTTATCTTCGGGAATCGTGTAGTCCTCACGTTTGGGTGAGGTCATACAGCCCGCATCCTGAAAGTGCCGGTCGATTTCTTCCAGAGTGATGTTTCCCGGATTGCGGGGTTCAATGTCGATGTAGTAGCCCATGGTGGTTCTCTTGGTTGAGTTTAGAGGGGGGGGGCAGGTAAAAAAATGTCACTGGCTTCATACACCGTGGCGGGAGTACCCCGATCACCTTCCAGAGTATCAATCCTTCTAATCGAAATCGAGGTGGAAAGTGGATGAAATCCTCGACGTTGCTGCCGGTCTCAATGTTGCAGCCGACGAGCGGGGTCAGCAGCGGCAAGGCAGCGAGCAGGAGGGGAGTTTTCATATTCACCATGACGGTGTCCGGGTCGGATTCTTTCAAAATATTTATTTTCGGAACTGCTCAGGTCTTTTATCGTGAAAGAATTAGTAGGATTCCGCGTCCTTGAGGGCATGACGTCTACACCAAGGAGAATCCCCCATATGCTTGAGCAATCCACCCTGATCGAGTCGATCCCTACCGGGAATCGAAACCCGAAATCCGAAACCTCGGAAAATTCGGAGGCCTTCGAGCTTCCTCCTGCGGATTTCCGCTTTGAACTGAAGGGACTGCGGGACGCGGTCGACTTCCGCGCATCGGAGGTATCATGAACGACGCATCGTTCATGTCTCCGGAACAGGGATTGCTTAGTCTCCCCCGTAACGGGGAAACCCTTCGGTTCTCCTGGGTCCGTGGTTCGGAGGGACGGTTCCGAATGTCCCTGGAGGGCATGGGGACGGAGACGGAGTCGGGACAGTCTCTCGGACGCCGGATATCCGCGTTTCTATCCCTGATGGAGCATGAAGGGGTGGCGTTCGCGGATCGTTCCGCGCCGGAAACCGGTGCGGATTCCGGCAGGGAGGAAACGGTGTGGATGGAGGTCACGCCCCGGGAACACGCCTTTCCCGCCGGAGGGGACGGTGTAATTGGGTTTGGTGGGGAGGACGAGAATGAAGCCCGTATACGCCTGCCGGCGTTGGGTCCGGTCCGCGCACCGGATCTCTCCGGCTACTTCCTGGATCTGGTGGCTGGTGCGGAGACGGTGAATGAGATCTGCCTTTCCTTCACCCGCTGCGAACTGACACCGGAGCGGGAACGGGTGCTCGACCGCAACCTCCGGCTGCCGTTTCCCGACGTGCTGGCGTTGACGGGGCGGAACGCTCAGCCGGACGATCTGCAGTGCTTCATGGCCCTGTGGCTGGTGCGTCGCGGCGGATGGCGATTACGGATTCTGGCGAGAGTGTCCGCTGTGGACGACATGATCCGTCAGAAAGAGAACGCGTTGGAATTGGATGCGCGGCTGCAGCGCGGAGGGGTGGTGTTGGCGAATCTTGACAAAGGTCTGTTGGGACATACCGGCAGCCGGCTGCTGGGCACCTTGTTGACAACCGAGCTGTTCTCCGTGGGCCTGCGACGCAGTCGTATGGACGCGACGGACCGCGCTCCGGTCAACGTATACATCGACGAATTCCAGAATTTTGTCAGTCCCACGGTGGGGGACATGTTCGCCGAGGCACGCAAGTTCGGTCTGCGGCTGCACGTGGCCAACCAGACACTGGGGCAGCTTTCCCAGTCGCGAGACAATCTCACCCACAGTGTGCTCGGCAACGTGGGCAACCAGATCTTTTTCCGGGTGGGTGTGCAGGACACCGGCGATCTCGAACCCTTTTTCCATCCCTTTACACGGGGACGGATGCAGGAGTTGCCGAACTACCGTGCTTTTGTGCGACTAATGACGTGCAATGGCCCCCTGCGTCCGTTTATTATGCAGACTTTGCCTGTCAAATAACCGGGTGAACCTTAAACAAAAATGCTCTTTCCCTGCACCCAACGACATTACGCGGTTTGCTCCCTTCGCGAATTACCACAGATCGCTAAACGGGATCCTGGATTCTGGAACGTGGTATCCGTGTTGGAGAATGACGTGCCCACGATATCGGAAGGAGGATTCCTGCGTCGATTGCGGGTGGCTTGCGACGACGTGGACGATGTAGAAGCGGCCCTGGTCAACGGGCAGGAACCGCCGCGACCACAATCCATTGAGGCGGTATTTCGATTCGCCGACGAGATGTTTGGGGAGCCGCTGTTGGTGCACTGCATGTACGGACAGTCCCGCAGCACCGCTATGGCCCTGTTGTTGATGATGCGGGATATGAAACTCGACGGATTCTCCGCAACGGACTGTGCATTGGAATCACGGTCCTTTCTCCTCACCATCCGACCACAGGCGAAACCAAACGGCTTGATTCTGGATGCCGGGCTTTGCCTGCTGTTCGATGAAAAAGAACGAGCC
>PXDP01000164.1 GCA_003565035.1 PVC group bacterium
GGGTGGGGGTCGGGGGAGGGGGGTCGGAGAACAACAGTTTGGCCCGTTCGAGCAGTTGGGTGTCGGAACACTGAAACAGGAGGCGGGAGGGGTGGACCGGTCCGCCGACGCTGTCGCGTTTCATGCAGAGAATGCGAACGGCCCCAGGCGCGCGGCAGCGGATGAGGGTGTGGAAGAGATAGGCGTCCCGCGCCAGCCAGTCGCGGTCGGAACGGAGATTCAGGGCGGCGCGCAGACCGTCCGGTAAGAAGGGATCGGCCACGCGGGTGCCGGGCACCTGGCCCTCCTGCAGTCCGATGAGCAGCAGGGAGGCGGCGGGATGATAAGCCAGTTCGAGCCAGCCTTCGGCGATCACATCGCCTTCGACGCGCAAGGGATCCACCGTGGTTTCCTGCAAGACCTGGAGGATCAATTCCGGCTTTGGTCCCCAGCCGACCTCCTCGCGCCGGGCCGCCTCCTGAAGCACTTCGGACACGGCGTCGGCCACCCGCAGGGCAAAGCGGTCTCCGGCTTCGGCGGGGTTCAGGTTCACGTTGCCGTATACCTCTTCAAGCACGGTCAGCCATTCGGCGGCGCTGCGGGCGGCGATCCAGGCTTTCAGGTTTTCCCAGGCGGCGCGCAGTTCGGGCTGATGCAGGGTTTCATCCACAGACGCGGCATTGGCGGGGATATGTTCGGCGGCGTAGTCGTCCCAGAGGCGGAGGAGGTGCGCGGGCCGGTCGGTCAGGGCTCGAAGCAGATCAGGATTGCGCCAGAGGGTGCGCAGGCTCATGCTGTCGCCGCGGGTGCGGGCATCGGAAAGCTGTTGGAGGAGCCGTGCGGGCGGGCGGGAATCGAGCCGGACCGGACTGGGGTCATAGAGCTTGCGGCCGGCATTTTGGAGATCGTCATGCAGGCGGGGTGCCAGGCGGGGATCGAGAACACCGAGGGCGAGATCGGGGCGCTGGGGGCCGTCGGCGAGCAGGTCGGCGGCCCTGCGGGTGAGGGCGGGTGGATCTGCGAGGCGTTCGATCCAGCCGGGGGGATCGGTTTCGGGGCCGATGAAGCGTTCGCTCCAGGCGGCGAGGGGGCGTCCCCAGGTATCGAAGAGATCCGCTTCCGCGGGGAGCGCATGGATCCAGACCTCGATGGGGATTTGTGAAGCGATCCGTTCCCAGCAGTTGAGCACCAGCGGAGAGGGGTCCGGGACGGCGGCGAGGATGATGCGTTCCAGGCCTTCCGGGGGGGTATAGTCCGCCGCCCGGGCGCGTTTGGCATCGCAGGGGTCTGTGAGGTTCAGCCCGGTCAGGGCTTGACGGTAGGCGGATTCGATGCGGGCGAGTTCGCGCCAGCGGGGGCGTTCGTCCTCTTCGGGGTGGATGTCGGCGACGGCGGTGAGGTCGAGATCGCCGTCCACCAGGGTGTTGCGCACCTGTTGCACGCGGCGGCCGAATTCCATGGCGGCGGAAGCGGTGAGGGTGCCCGCCCGTCCGGGTATGAGCGCGGGGAGGGTTTCGAGCGGGATGCCGGAGAGCACTTCGGCCCAGACTTGCAGCACATCAAACGCGGCGGCCATGGGCGCACCGTCTTCGGGTAAGAGAAAATGATTGGGGGTGACCACCCGCATGGAGAGGACGGCGGTGCCTCCGCGGGCCCGCACCTCGCGGGCGAGAAATTCCCGCAGGCGCCGTCCCGCCTGCCGGGTCGGTGCCACCAGGAGTGTGCCGCCCAGATCCAGCGGACCCTGAATGCGGCCGGGCAGCAGCAGGTCGGCCAGCTCCGGCAGCAGCGGGCGGGCCGGATTCAAAAAGGCGCGGGAGGGGGACGCGGAGGTATGCATGTCCCGCAGAATAGAGCACGCGCACCGGATGCGCCATCCTTTTTTAAGTTGAACTGCCTGTGGAATCGACTAGGAGCACAGGCTATGACGATTTCTGAACAACTTGATGTCTTAACGTCCCGGGCGGTGGATTTGCACAGCCGCGGGGAGCTGGAGAAAAAACTGATCCGGTCGCAGCAGACCGGTAAGCCGCTGCGGATCAAATACGGGGCCGATCCCTCCGCGCCGGATATTCATCTGGGGCACACCGTGGGCCTGCGCAAGTTGCGGGAGTTTCAGGAACTGGGGCATACGGTGGTGTTTATCATTGGCGATTTTACGGGAATGATCGGCGATCCCAGCGGAAAATCCAAGACCCGCAAGGCACTGACCCGCGAAGAGGTGGCTGAAAACGCCAAGTCGTATCAGGAGCAGGTGTTTAAAGTGCTGGATCCCGCAAAAACGGAACTCCGTTTCAATGGCGAGTGGTTTACGCCGATGACCTTTGACGAGGTGATTCGCCTCAGTGCCAAGGTGACGGTGGCGCAGATGCTGCAGCGCGATGATTTCGCCAAACGCCATGCAGGCAATCAGCCGATTTCGCTGGTGGAGTTTCTGTATCCGCTGATTCAGGGGCATGATTCGGTGGTGGTGGAGGCGGATGTGGAGCTGGGCGGCACCGATCAACTGTTCAATCTGCTGCTGGGCCGCGAACTGCAAAAGCAGGCCGGGCAGGAACCGCAGGTGGTGATGACCCTGCCGCTGCTGGAGGGCCTGGACGGGGTGCAGAAGATGTCCAAGAGTCTGAACAATTACATTGGTATTTCCGAAAACCCCAGCCAGATGTTCGGCAAAGCCATGTCCATCAGTGACGAGCTGATGTGGCGGTATTTCGAGCTGGTGCTCGGCTGGCCCCGGGAAAAAGTGACCGCCCTGCGCGGACAGGTGGAACAGGGCGAACGCAATCCCCGGGAGGTGAAAGATGAACTGGCCCGGGAGATCATTGCGCAGTTCCATGATGAAGATGCCGCCAAAGAGGCCTCTGAAGAATTTGCCCGCGTCTTTTCCAAAGGCGCGCTTCCCGACGATGTGGAAACCTACGTGCTCCCGGCGGAGGTGGCGCTGCTGGATCTGCTGGCCGACCAGGGCCTGGTGGCGAGCAAGGGGGAAGGCCGCCGTCTCCTCAAGCAGAATGCGGTCAAACTTGACGATGCCGTAGTGACCGATCCGTTCCTCACCCTGGTTCCAGGCAAAGAACAGGTCCTCAAAGTCGGAAAACGCCGGTTTTTGAAGATTATGTAACGCTTATTTCGTCCAGTCCTCAAGGAGGAGGCCGGGCACCCGTTGGAATTCTTTGGTGTTGTTGGTCACCAGGACCAGGTTTGCAAACAAAGCATGGGCGGCGATGAGGAGATCGTAGTTTCCAATCGGCGTGCCTGCCCGCTTAAGGCGGGTGCGTATGTCCCCGTAGATTTGTGAGGCTGCTGATGGAAAATCGAGAACTTCGAGCGGACTTAGGAATCCGGTGAGTGCCTGTTGGTTTTTTTCGGGGTTTTTGCTGTTGGAAATGCCGAACTGCAGCTCGCAGTAGGTAATGGCGGAAATCCCAACATCTCCTACGCGCAGTGTTTCGAAGCGTTGATATACTTTGTCCGGGGCGCGGTTGATGATGTAGATGCAAATGTTCGTATCAAGAAGGTAGCGCATTCCTTAAAAGCTTTCCCGTTCCGATTGAGATCCCTGATCGCGCTCGGCCATAAAATCATCCGTGAACTGTCCGGCAGCATCAAACATGGATTTCCAGGAATCTGCCTCTGGAACCAGAACCACACAGTTTCCAAGATGTTGGATGTACACAGATTCGCCTTCGAACCGAAATTCCTTTGGCAACCGGACGGCCTGGCTTTGGCCATTCTTAAATAGCTTCGCTGTTTTCATACTTTTAATATATACTAAAAAATATATACTTCAAGGTTGTTTGAACGGGATGGTGATGAATTCTAGCGCTCACAGCGCGTTAAGGGTCAGTGACTGAACGCCGCTGTGTTCCGGCAGGAGACTGAAGGGGATGCCAATGGGCTGACCCGACGGGGTTTGGGTGCGAAGACTGTAGTCTCCGTAAAAGCCGCGGAAGCGCAGCACGCCGTCCGCGTCGGTGCGGACGGTTTCGCGGGTCATCCATTCTTCGCGAAGCAGGTGTTTGACCCGCTCGTAGACCAGCGTGGGCCGGTTGGAGGCTGTTGGAATGCCGTGGCTGTTGTGATCGCTCTTGAAGCCGAAGCTTTCGTTGATATCGCCCCAGAAATAGAAGGCGGCGACCTTGGGATGCGCATAGGCCATGGTCATGACCTGGGCAATATATTCGGCTTTTTTCACATGAGCCTCGTCCGGGTCCATGCCTGCCCCGATCAAATGATGGGTGTGGGCCCAGAATTCGGTGATGTGGAGGGGGACACCGCCGGTGGCAAGGTCGTCGAAGATTTCGTTCTGCTCCACTGGGGTCATCCACGCGCCGGTATGGGCTTGAACCCCGAGTCCGTCGGGACAGGCACCTTCCTCGCGCAGGCGGCGAAAGAGGGCGGTGTAGCGGTCGCGCTGGCTTTTGGCGGTGACCGGATGGCCGTCTTTGTCCTGAAGATGTTTGCCGGGACTGTCGACTTCCATGCCGTAATCGTTGACGATGTACTGCGCATCGGGATCCTCCTCCCGGGCCCATTGCATGACCGGAACGATGTATTCGCAGATGTTGTCGAGGGATTCCATATGCGGCCAGAAGCGGTGGGGGAGGTTTTTGGGCGCGGCCTCCCACATCGCCTCGTTGATGACATCCCAGAGTTTTACTTTGCCTTTGAAGCGGGCGACGAGGTTGCGGACCCGCACTTCGATGAATTTCCACTGGGTGTCCATCGGATAGCGGCTGAGCCACTCGGGATAGGCTTTGGGCAGTGACCAGAAAATCGGATGCCCCTTGGGGGTCAGGCCGTTCTGCAGGGCCCAGTTGACCTGGGCTTCAAAGTTGTCCAGTTTGTCTTCGCCCTGGAATTCCATGTGTTTGGGGCCGTCGTTGCGGGGAGCTTCGGTCCAGTAGCTGAGGCAGTTGGCACTGTTGAGGCAGTCTTTGAAGAGGCGGGAGTAATGACGGACGCGGTCGCTGTCGGCGAATCCGTGCCGCAGCAGGGTGTCCAGGCCCCATAGATTTTCGCCCCAGTTGAAAGAACTGCGCGTCTGTATCACGGAAAATTCCCGGTTTTTCAGGGGGCGTCCCCGGTGATCGGTCAGGCGGAGTTCCGCATGACCGCAGCGGATATCGGCGATGCGTTTGCGGGCGGCCTCCAGTTCGCCGGCATACTGGGTGAAATCCACCGACCTCTGGACGGATTCCATATTTTTCCATTCTTCGCCGGTGGGAGCGGTCGCCATAATCGGTCTCCTTACAGATTCAAATCACCGGCCGCCTCGGGCTGGTAAAGCAATTCTTCAATTTTCAGCTTCCGGGTTCCGGCGGGAACGGTCCATTCGATTTCGTCGCCCACCGCATAGCCGAGCAGGGCGGTGCCGATGGGGGAGAAGACGGACATTTTCCCCTGTGCCAGGTTGGCCTCCTCCGGAAACACGAGGGTGACTTCCGAACTGGAATCCTCCTCAATATCTCTATAAACCAGCCGGGAGTTCATCGTGACAACATTCGCGGGGACCTTTTTGGACTCCACCACGTGAGCGGCTTTCAGTTCCGCATCGAGCGATTGAAATTGCTTGCGGGTTTTCAGATCAAGATTGTCCAGATGGTCCTGCAGACGCTGCAGATCGAAAGAGGTAATGTAGATTTGTCGTTTTCTTGCCATAATGCGTGTCTCCAAAAGAAAAGGCAGAGGGTGCCAAAGCCCTGTTAAAAAGCAAGCCCGAATGAAAAGATCTCCTGATTCACTGGTAATTTGCTTGTAAAATAACAGGTATTTTAAGGATTCAGTTTGAGCACAGTTTGATCAGATCTTTGCTTTCAATCCTGGAGAGAGTTTTCTAGGGTTAATGGATGAAGACCTATCAATGTTCGCGTTGCAAGCAGAAGGTGCCCCGGGCAGAGTTGCTGGAGCATCGAAAACAGTGCGGTCCGGCGGAAATGGCGTTGCACCGTGGCCTGGGGGGTAGGGTGGCGGGGATATTTAAAACGCTGCTGCTGCTGGTTGTGACGGTGTTTCTGGCGGGCATTTCGATTGTTCTGGGGCGCTGGAGTTTTGAGTCGCTGGCGGAAATGCGGCAGTTGGAGCGGGTGCCGGCGGTTTCGATGCGGGGCGTGCTGGAGGGGGAGGTGAACGTGACAGGCCGGACACGGGTGCTGGAGTCGGTGCTGAAGGCTCCGAGCACCGGGACGGAGAGTCTGATCTACCGCTATAAGGTGGAGCGGCGTGAGCGCGATTCGGACGGGGACACGAAATGGGTGACGGTTCGTGATGAAACCCGCTTTGTGCCGTTTTTACTGGAGGATGATACGGGATCGGTCCGGGTGACCCCCGCCGGCAGAGCCCGGATTGCGCTGCGGCAGTCGTGGAGCCAGACCCGCGGCGACATGCGCTACACGGAATATCGGCTGGAGGCGGGGCAGGAGCTGTTTGTTTTTGGGTTTGCCGTACGCGACCGCGAGGGACGCTTTCAGGTGGGCTTTGACCGCGAGGGCTATTATACCCCGATTTTGTCGGTCTATGGCGAGACGAGTGAGCGGGCCACGATGGCGGGCGGATCGATTGCCAAAGTCTGGTTCGGCGTGGTGGCTCTGGCGGCGGGGGTATCGATGCTGATCTCGGTGTTCCGCATCCACCGGTTGCTGGTGTATTTCAGCATATTGAATGTGCTGGTGGCGGTGTATATGGTGTCGCTGGGATTGCAGATGATGCGGACGGATTTGCAGGCGGCTCTGGATCGGCTGGCGTTGCATGAGCAGCGGACGGTTGCGGAAATTGAACGGATTCAGACTGGAAGGTCCGCGGTTACGGAGGCCGACCGTCTTCGGCTGATGGAGCTGCGGGTGAATCTGGCTCTGGCGATTGAGCGGGTTCGGCTTCAGCAACATGCGTTTCCGGAACGCTTGCTGATTCCCTTCTGGCGCATTGAGGCACCGGAGGCTCTGCCGCTTTCGGAGCAGGAATCCCGGGCACTGGAGGCAAGGGAATTGTTGCCTGAAACGGCGAGGGTGCCTCCCACGGTGGGCTTCATTCTGATTGGGGTCAGCCTGGTGGTGAGTGTGGGCACCTTTTTTGCGGGGTTTCGGCGGGTGCGCTTCAAGCGTTGCATGGAGAATCTGCCGACTTCACCGACGTCGGGTGCGGTCTGGGGTCTGACGGAGTTCAAGGGCGTAGTGGATGTGGCGGCGGGCGCGGATTTGTTGAAGGGCCCTCTGAGTGCCCAGCCCTGTGTTCAGTATCATTATAAGATTATGGAAAAACGCGGTTCCGGCAAAAAGTCGAGCTGGGTGACGGTGCTGGATCAGCAGCGTCGGATGCCATTTCTGGTGCGGGATGAGGAGGGGAGTCTGCTGGTGGAACCTGCGGGTGCGAAAATTTACACCACGCATCATTCGCGCCGGGGTGCGGGGAGGCGCAGATATACCGAAACGAGACTGGAGTATGGGGACCCGCTATATGCGATCGGGGAATGCCGGGTGGAGCCGGTCAGCGGGGAGTACCTGTACCTGAGCAGGCCGCAGGATGACTATCCGTTTATTCTCAGCAATTTCACCGAGCAGCAGGTGATGCTGAAAGTGGCGCGGAGCGGGATTGTGCTGCTGAATGTTTCGTTTGCGGCCATTCTGCTGATGGCCCTGTTGCTGTTCGGACTTTCCGGATCGTTTGCGGCCACAGATTATCTCGCGGCGGCACTGACCGCGCCGTTTTTCATGACGGCGGTGACGCTGATGCTGCACTACAATGATCTGGTGTTTCTGCGGGAACGGGTGCGGCGGAATCAGTCGAACATCGATGTCTCGCTGAAAAAGCGGCACGATCTGGTTCCACAGTTGCAAAGCATCACACAGGCATTGACCGAACATGAACGAGCCCTTCAGGAAGGACTGACGGAGATGCGGACCCTGTACGGGCAGACGGTGGAGAAAACGCCGGAGGGACTGGAGCAGCACTTGCAGGCGGAGCATGCGCTGCTGCAGGGGATGATCATGCGGGTGGAGGCGAACCCGTCGCTGGTGGCCTCCGGTCAAACCGCGTTGATGATGCGCACCCTGATTTTGCTGGAGAACGAGGTGGCCCTCATGCGCAAGGGGTACAATGATGCTGTGGAGACTTACAACACGCGGATTGCGGTGTTTCCGGATGTGCTGTTTGCCCGAATGTTCGGATTTACCGAAGCCAGTCTGCATTTTGACGGCGGGGAGCTGCTGCATATTCCGCCCTCTGTGCAGGCGGTCTGGGAACGGCAACAGGTGCCGCCCCCGCCTCCGGTGCCACCTCCGATTCCGAAGGGTGAGGGGGGACATGAAGAAGAGCCTCCGGCGGAGGAAATCTCCGACGAGGGGAACAGCCCCGCAAGTGCGGCCACACTGGCGGCGGCGGCGGGTTACGAGGCCAAGGGCGAAGATCTGGTCACCCAAGAGGCCGTCTGCGGGCGTCTGTTGAATCTGTTCGGGCATGAACCGGAGGATCCGCTGGCAACCTTGGCGCAGATTGAGACGCTGTATCCTGAGATACGGGAACTGACTCCTGCCGCTTACCGAACGCTGCGGCGGAGGGTGGTGGAGGCGGTGGAGTCTGATGAGCGACTGACCTTTTTTGAATGGGCGCTTTTGCAGTCCATGACCCGTCATCTGGACTCGGCCTTCGGGCTGAAACCGGACCGTTCTTTGCGGCACCGCACTCTTGAGACGGTTGCCGAACCGGTGTCCAAACTGCTCTCGCTCATTGCTCAAACCGAAGCAACTCCTGAAACCGCGCAGGCGGCGTTTGCTGAGGGAGTGGCCAATCTGAACACCTCCCGGAAAGAGTTGTTCACCCGGGTGGAGGTGGACCCTGAGAATCTCCTGGTCTTTGAGGAGGTGGTTGAGGAAATATCCCACGCCGCGCCGATGATCCGCGCCAATGTTTACTACGCCTGTAACGCCGCCGTTCAACTCGGCGGCACCTGCACCCTCCGGCAAAAGCTGCTCCTCTTCGCGCTGGCCGATGCGCTGGAACGGCCACGGCCTGCTTTGTAAAAGACGTTTTCATAAAATCATTTAGGTAATACTATGAGTATTTTTGCAAAAGATGTGGCGATATCCCTGGTGGATGATGCGTTTGTGTTCGCGGCTCAGGGAGGGGACGTGCCTTTCGTGCTGCCAGCCTACGTTGCCGTTCAGGAAGGAACGGACCGGATCCTGGCTCTGGGAGCGGAAGCCAAAGCGATGCTTGGGAAAACACCCGTAAATATTCGCGTTGAGCGGGTGCTAGTTGAAGGAATGCTGGTGGAATTACGTTATGCGGTGTCGCTGTTCAAAATGGGGCTGCGTACTGTTCGTGGCGGTTCATTTGGACTGCACCCGAGAGTGGTGGTGAGCCTGCGGACCGCGGGCCCGGTCAGGTGGGCGGTCAAAAACTCAGCAATCGAGGGCGGTGCCCGCGAGGTATATTTACTTCATGTCACGATGGCCTCCGCAATAGGGTTGGATCTAGATGTACAGCAACCGGAACTCAAGGCGGTGCTGACCGTGTCGGATGACTGGTTTGAATTTTCGGTGATTTCGCTGGCAGGAGAGCTGGTGAGTTCCGGAGGACCTATTGGGAGCCGCACTTTTTCAGAAGATTTGCGAAACCATGCAGTCTGCGCACATCAGATAAGGCCGGAACGTTCCGTACTGGAAGACCGTTTATTTTCAATGGGAGTTCAGCCGGCAAAGGGAGTCGATGTTCCGGGGTGGGAGGCCTGGGCGGGAAGCGCCGAGCTTGGGCGGCTGACTTGGCAGAACTTCAGTGCCAATGACATTGCGATCGGGATCTTGCCCTCGCTGGTGAAGCTGTCGGAGCGAATCAAAGAAGCCATACGGCTGTTGCCGCATGAAAAACAGTATGAATTGCAACGTACAACAATTCACGCCACTGGAGCCGCGATGGGAATTCCCGGATTGGCGGAAATGCTCGGAATGCATATCGGGATGTCAGTAACTCCGCACGTAAAAGAGATACACCCCTCGATTGAAGGGGCGCGTACGGTAATGAAAGAAATTAAACTACTTAGACGGAACAAAGGATGAAAAATAAACCGCAAAGGTTCGGAAAAGGGGTATGGCGTTTATCGGCTCTGGGTAAAAATAATGGCGTCCTAATCTCAAGAGTCCGCAGCAAGATGGAAAGGTTCGAAGAGCTCGGATATACCGTTGACCAAGATTCCCGTAAACCTTGGGCTTCACCCTCGGCTCCTGTCACAGCCCTCCGGGCCTTTTCGGATCTCGCCCGTTAAACCCCAGGCTGCGCCTGGGGCTTAAGATATTCCGGCCCTTCGGGCCTACAATTTGCTGAACAGCCTTGCTTTGTGAGAGGGCAGGATCGTAAGCCGTTGAGCGATTGCGAATAAGAAAATTTCACCAGATCCAGGTGCGTTGGATTCACGTTCATTCACAGAGGGTGGGTTGAAGAACTCAGTCCTTGAGGGAACTGAGGGCTTCCAGGGCGCGGTCGCGGGCTTTGGAATGATCGATGATGGGGGCGGGGTAGTGTATTGGTGGACGGTCCATTTCCCAGGGGGCGTGGATGTCTTTGCTGTCGACTTCCCGCAATTCCGGTATCCAGCGGCGGATGTAGGTGCCTTCGGTGTCGAATTTTTTGCTTTGGAGGATGGGGTTGAAGATGCGGAAGTAGGGGGCGGCATCGGCCCCGCAACCGCCGGCCCATTGCCAGCCGAAGCTGTTGTTGGCGAGATCAGCGTCAACCAGCGTGTCCCAGAACCACAGGGCGCCTTCACGCCAGTGGATGAGGAGGTCTTTGACGAGGAAGGAGGCGACAATCATGCGGACGCGGTTGTGCATCCAGCCGGTGGCCCAGAGTTCTCTCATGCCGGCATCGATGATGGGATACCCGGTTTCGCCCCGCTGCCAGGCTTTGAGCAGTTTGTCGTTCTTTTTCCAGGGGAAATCGGCGAACTTTTCCTGCATGGGTTCCCAGTCGAGCTGGGGCTGATGGAAGAGGAGATGGGTCGCGAAGTCGCGCCAGACGAGCTGACGGGTCCAGGCTTCGATACCTCCGCGTTTGGAACCGCGTTCTGCGGCTTCCTGCGCCTGATGCCAGAGGCGGCGGGAACTGACCTGGCCGAAATGCAGGTAGGGGCTCAGACGGGAGGTGCCTTTGATGCCGGGGAAGTCGCGTTTGTCTTTATAGATCCCGGCAGCCTCGTCGAGGAAGGCTTCAATTTGTTCGTTGCAGCCGTTCAGGCCGGGATCCCAGGTGTTGTAAAAGTCTTGGTCCCATTTGATGCTCGGCAAAAGACCGAGGTCGTCGATTGAGAGGGATTCCGGCCATTTCTGCGGGGATTTCAGAGTGTGCGGCGCGTCCACGGGATCAGAAAAATCCCCTTGGGCCAGCATGGCTTTGTAAAACGGGGTGAAGACTTTGTAGAAATCACCTTGCTGATTCGCGATTTGATGGGGTTCGAAGAGAAGATTTCCCCGGAAGCTTTTTGCGGGGAGGTCTTTTTTGAGTTGGGTGTCGGTTTTAACCCCGTTGGGGTCATAGCGGCGGTTCCAGAAAATGTGTTCGGCTCCGGTTTCGTTGAGGAGGTCTTTGAGGAGGGAGCCTTCGTCATTGCCGCTGCGGAGGATCAGTCTGGATCCGAGGGCTTCGAGTTGTTCGGAAAGCGAGGTCAGGGCATGATGAAGCCACCATTGGGTGGCGCCACCGGGAGCCCAGCGGCCCTCAGTTTGCGGGCTCCATAAAAATACCGGAATAACGGTATGTTTATTTTCAACGGCATAGTGCAGAGCCGTATGGTCGTCAAGGCGCAGGTCGTTGCGAAACCAAATGATTGATGTTGGAGAGGAGGTCATGCTAAACTAATGGGATTTGTGGAGGAAACCTTACAGGGGATTGGGGGCGGATCAGTCCTCACAGCGCAGGGCCTGAGCGGGAACAAGCCGGGCGGCGAGACGGGCGGGGATCCAGGAGAAGACGCCGCCGGTGATTGCGGCGAGCAGGAGGGGAAGCATGAGGACTGAACTTTCGCGTTTCAGAGGTAGGCCGAGATCGTCGGGCACGC
Organism: PVC group bacterium; assembly: GCA_003565035.1. GTDB lineage: Bacteria > Verrucomicrobiota > Kiritimatiellia > SS1-B-03-39 > UBA6053 > PXAS01. The sequence goes on from PXDP01000164.1 coordinate 12,023, forward strand.
GTTGCAACAGGTGCGTTGCGATGAAAACGCCAATGAAAGCGGCAAAAATGCTGAGAAGGAGTCCTTCGAGCAAAAAGAGGCTGAAGATATCCCGGCGGCGGGCGCCGATGGCCATGCGGAGTCCGATTTCCCGGCGGCGCTGGCGGATATTCTGAATCATGAGACTGCCGAGGGTGGCGCCGCCGAGGAGGAGGGCGAGGAGGGTGACGGTGCCGAAAATATGTTGCAGGGTGCGGCGGAGGCGGCGGGTTTCGGCGAGGAGCTGATCGGGGGTGATGAGATGCAGGCGGGCATTGGATGCTTCGTGAGCAAAGAATTCTTCTATTTGCCGGAAAAGCGGTAATGGATCGGTTTGGGTTTGGATCAGGCGGATGCGATGGAAGCGTTCGGGGTCGTCCGGGTGTTCCCAGTCGCCCCGGAGGGTGTGGGGGATGTGCAGCAAGCGGCCGGGCCCGGTGATGCCGACGATGGTGAATTCGGTTTGGCGGATGCGGAGACGGTCGCCGGGGGCAAGGTTCAGGTCGGAGGAGGCGAGGGCGTGGGGGCTGCGCTGGTCCGCGTCGGCGGAATCGAGAGGACGACCCGAGAGGAGGGGCAGTCCGCGTGCCGTTTCCCAGCCGGGGGTGGCGGCATAGAGGGTGACGCGCCCAGGGCCGGGAAGATGCAGGGGGCCGTAAGTGCGTTCGCCAATCCAGATGGCGGAGGGGAATTGGGCCCGCAGGGTATTGAGATGGGCGGGAGTGAGCGCGGGCTGGTCGTTTTCTTCCAGTTCGAGAATCGCGATGTTGGCACCGAAATCGGCGGTGAGGCGGTCGGCCTGAGCGCGCAGTCCGCCCAGAACCGCGAGAAGCAGGGTCAGGGTCAGGGTCCCCATTCCCACAGCGAAGAGGATCAGAAAGACTCTGGCGGGCGAAGAGCGCCAGCCTTCCCAGAGGTCAAGCAGCAGCCAGGGTGGGGATCGTTGCATTGACAATTGCCCTAACGGATCCCGTATCGTTGTCAAGTTGTCAAGGGAGCGTGGAGCATCCGCTTGACAGGCGGAGCGGGTATGACTAGAACGGCGGAATGATCTACACAGCCATTGGTTCTCCCGAGACGGTCCTGACGGACGAGGATTTGCAGCGTCATTTGTTTGAGGCGTTTGAGGCCATGGGGCCCCGCAAAAAGGTGCTGGCGGTGCCGCCGGATTTTACCCGGCTGAACTCGCGGGCGGGTCCGCTGACCTGTATGACGCATGCCTATTACGGGGAGGCGCTGGTGGATGTGATGCCGGCACTGGGTACGCATGTGCCGATGCCGGACTGGCAGTTGGACCGGATGTATCCTTCGGTGCCGAAGTCGCTGATTCGTGAACATGACTGGCGCAATGATGTGGTGACGGTGGGGGAGGTTCCGGCGGACTTCGTCTCGGAAGCCACGGAGGGCATTTACACGAAACCCTGGCCGGCGCAGATGAACAGGCTGCTTTGGGAGGGCGGGCATGATCTGATTTTGAGTCTTGGCCAGGTGGTGCCGCATGAGGTGATCGGCATGGCGAATTACACCAAAAATATTTTTGTGGGCACGGGCGGGGTGAAGGGAATCAATGAAAGTCATTTCATTGGAGCGGCGTACGGCATGGAGCGGATGATGGGCAGGGCGGACACGCCGCTTCGGCGTATTCTTAATGAGGCTGCGGACCGGTTCTGCTCCCATTTGCCGCTGGTGTATGTGCTGACGGTGATCGGACCGGACGGGAAGGGCGGGCTGGTGACGCGGGGGCTGTATATCGGGGACAGCCATGACTGCTTTGAGCAGGCGGCGGCGCTGTCGCTGCAGGTCAATTTCAACATGCTGGACGAGGCGCCGGGCAAGGTGGTTGTGTATCTGGATCCGGAGGAGTTTCACAGCACCTGGCTGGGGAACAAGGCGATTTACCGGACGCGGATGGCGATTGCGGACGGCGGGGAGCTGGTGGTGCTGGGGCCCGAGGTGGGCACGTTTGGTGAGGACAAAGAAATCGACCGGCTGATCCGCAAATATGGCTATCGCACGACCCCGGAGGGGATGGGCTTTGTGGAGCAGCATGAAGATATCCGCAACAACCTGTCGGCGGCGGCGCATCTGATTCACGGCTCTTCAGAGGGACGCTTCAGGGTCACCTACTGTCCGGGGAAACTGACCCGGGAAGAGGTCGAGGGGGTCGGATACAGCTACGGGGATTTGGCGGAGCTTTCGGAACGGTATCCGGTTGCGGAACTGCGGGACGGCTGGAATGAGCGGAACGGGGAGCGGTTTTATTATATTTCCAATCCCGCGCTTGGCCTGTGGGCGCATCCCAGCCGTTTTGCCTGAGGGATCCGGCGCGGCTCAGAACTTCAGGCGGAAGGTCACCCCGTAGTCGAGGTTGCCGAAGCGGAAGTCGCCCAGGTTGCCAAAGCGGTCAAAGGCATAGAAGGTGTGGGCGCCGACGGACATACTTTTGCCGAAAGGCAGGTTGAGGCCGAGCTGGAACTGATAATAGTGGTCGCTCCAGCCTGTGTCGCCGTTGGTATCGATGTAATCGATGAGGACGGACGCGCCCGCCTCCCAGAGGCCGTCCAGCAGCAGGAGGGTGATTTCCGGAGTGATGACGGTGTCGGCTTCAGCCGCGCCGCTGAGGCCGGAGCCGTACATGGCGCCGAGACGCCAGCCGGCGGGGCCGTCGAAGAACTCAAAGAAGGCTCCATACGAAAGATCATCTTTTCCGTAGGGGCGGTCGTCGAAGCGGGTGTGATTGGTATGCTGTTTCACCATGACAGCAATGTCGGTGGCATACAGGGTTTGCAGGGCGGGCAGGCAAAAGAGGAGGCAGAGTAGAAGTCGTTTCATTGGGGTCCAGGGGGGGGGGAGGGGCGTTTCAGGCTTTAACCATGCAAGGTTTTGCAGCGGGAAGCAAGCGTGAAGATGATATCAGGGCAGTTTTCCGAATAAGAGGAGACCTTCCCGGGCGATGCGGGTCCAGAGGGGACTGAATTCCGGGTCGTTCATGGTGCGGATGTCCATAAAGGTGACCTGGGCTTTGAGGGCATAGCGGGCGCGCAGATTTTCCTGAAGACGGTCCAGTGCGCGGTAGGCCTGGAGCCGTTGCCGTCCGGTGCTGAAGAGGAGGTGAATTTCGAGGGTTTCGGAGCCGGTACCGGGGAGAGGCATGTCCGGAAAGCGGGTGAGGGGTCCGGTGACCATCGCGGCCTCGGGTTTGGGGTGCATGTGTCGGCGAACGGTTTTGCGGAGATCGTCCCAAAAGCCGAGTTCGGCGTCCAATGCGGGGCAGATCGCCTTGGTCCACAGATAGTGCCGGGGATTTCCGGAAAAAAAATGGGCGTTCCCCTGAACGGATTTCAGGAGAACGCCTTCGTTTGTGAGGCTGTTGAGGGCCTGCATGGCAGCCCGGTTGCTGAGGCCGGCGGCCCGTTGCACTTCCCGGCCGCTCAGGGGATCGGTGGCGTTGCGGATGACCCTCAGCACAGCGAGATGGCTTTGCCGTCCCAGAATGCGGGTCAGGCCCTGCACAGCGGATCAGTCTTTGGATTCGGCTGAGGGGGGCTCGGGTGCCGCTTTGGGGGCGGCCTGAGCGACGGTTTTCCCGCTGCGGGCGGCCAGAAAAGACTGCACGTAAATGCCAATGAGGACAAACGTGATGACGGTGGTGCCCCAGAGAGAAAACACTTTATTGAGTTCTTTGCGGTCGGGGTGGGGGCCCATGGTGACGATCCGCATAAAGGAGCCTAAAAACAGGATCAGCGCACAGGTCAGCGCGATGTGCATGAGGAGCTTGCGTTTTTCGGGACTGCGTGCGCTTTCCCAGCCGCAATAGATAATCGGCAGGCCCAGAATCAGGGGGAGGGCGGCGGTAATGTGTTCAAAGGCGGAAATGGCGTAGCTGATCAGGCCGATAATACTGAGCAGGGCACCGAGAAACATGGTAATTTTGTACATAAATGTGAACTCCTTAAGGGTGTGTTGAAGGGTGATGATGCGATTTTTTCAAAAAAAGGCAAGTGCGGGGATGGTATTTTGCGGATTTATCCCGTAAAATCGGGGCATGAAACCTTCACGCCGTCCGTTGATTTTTGTGCTGTTGCTTTTGGTGATCACTTACAGTTGTGTCACAAATCCGGTGACGGGGCGGACGGAGCTGCAGTTAATCAGTGAGCAGCAGGAAATCGCGATTGGCACGCGGAATTTTCCGTTTCAGCAGCAGATTCAGGGGGGTGTTTACACGCTGGATCCGGGGGTGAATGCTTACATCAATCAGGTGGGGCAAACCCTGGCGCGGGTGAGTGACCGTCCGCATTTGCCGTATGAGTTTGTGGTGCTCAATGACAGTTCGTGGAATGCCTGGGCGATGCCGGGGGGCAAAATCGCGATAAACCGGGGGTTGTTGCTGGCCCTGCGGAATGAGAGCGAGCTGGCGGCGGTGTTGGCGCATGAGATTGTGCATGCGGCGGCGCGGCATTCGGCGCAGCAGATGGAGCGGGGTGTCTGGATGCAGGCCGGGGTGTCGGGCTTGAGCGGTCTGGCGGGATCAGATTACCGGAATCTGGTGGAGACGGCGGGGATTATCGGACTGAATTTGGGCATGCTGCGCTACAGCCGTGCGGCGGAGGTGGAGGCGGATTATTTTGGGATGCTGTATATGATCCGCAGCGGGTATGACGCAGTGGGGGCGGTGACCCTGCAGGAGATGTTTGCGGAGAATCGGGTCAGTGCCGGGGGGTGGCTGACCTCGCATCCGGCCTCGGTGGAACGGGTGCGGCGGAATCGTGAGACGCTGGAGCGTAACCAAGGCGAGGCCGGCTATTTGGGGGAGGCGGAGTTCCGGGTGCAAATGCGGAATCTCCGGCAGCAGGCCCCCGCATATGAACTGTATGATCAGGGGGTGGAGGCGTTGAACGAGGACCCCGCTAAGGCCCTGCGGCTGTCGATGGAGGCGCGGCGGATGGAGCCGCGTGAGGCGGTTTTCTATGGTTTGAGCGCACAGGCGCATCAGCGGATGAACAATCCCCGGGCGGCGCTGAAGGCCTGGGATCAGGCGATTGAGCGTAATCCGGAGTGGTTTCTGTTCTGGCTGGAGCGTGGACGTCTTCATGCTGCGGAGGGCCGCAGAGATGCCGCGCGCCGGGATTTGGAGCGGAGCATGACGCTGTTGCCGACCGAAACCGCCCGGGACGCGCTGGCGGCACTGTAAGTTCCCGGTGAACTCAACGTCTGAAACGCTTGCTTTCCGCAGGGATTGTCTGTTAGATCCCCAA
>PXDP01000052.1 GCA_003565035.1 PVC group bacterium
AACCTATTTTGAACCGGAAACGTGGATTGAAATCCACGCCTATGCGTGGGCCCGTCGCTACGCGACGCAAAAAACCACCGGGATTTTTATCCCGGCTGTTTTACCCCGCTTTCACATCGTAGCTGACCTCCACCCGCATTCGGAGACATAAACTCGTGTCCAGAAGGATTTGTGTCTAAAGGGTAGTGCTTGCCGGAGGGGTGTCGCCGCGACTGCACCACGCTTTGATGCCAACGGTTCCGTAGTCGCCGCTCCCCTCCGGCAAGCGGAGGGGCGGCAATCTCCCTGTGGTGTAGGGGGGCGGAGAGGCACGGGGACGATTACGATTACGATGACGAGTAGGATTACGAATTCGATGAGAGTGACATCCGGAGGAGCGGGTTTTGAACAACCAATATCCAACATTCAATGTCCAATTTTGAAGGAAGAAGGGGGCGGAGAGGCACCGGAAAGAGAGAACCACCGATGTACACCGATAACACCGATGCCGAGAGGCAGGGGGAAGAGGGTGATGAACGAAGGCTGAGAGGCAACGGGAAGAGAACCACCGATAACCACCGATAGGCTTTGGGGCAGGGGGATAAGACTCCTGATCGTAATCGTCATCGTAATCGCACTCGATTCAGCACAAGTCGACTTGGCCTTACCTTTCTTGTTTTCCTGCTTTTCCTTCTGTTTAAAACCTCCCGCGCCGGAGATTCGCCTTAAAAAAATTGTCAATGTCTGTCCGAAAGTTTTTGGGAGGTAATTCAGGAAATGGGGATGTGCGCCCCGGACGGGGTGCGGGTGATGCGGGGCATGAGTTCCGGTTTTACCCGCACCCCTTCCGGGGCGCATATGGGTTGGATCTGCGATCCCGGGGCTGCGCTCCTTCGTCGCTGACCCCGGGCTTGCGGCGATTGCCCCTCCGGGGCATTTGTAGCTTTCTAAGGGTGGCACAGCATGTGGATGATCTGAACTCGCCACTGGACGATTGTCACGTAGGTTTTGGACCGAGCATTTTGACAGATATTTATGTAGCCTTGCCTAATGCAAAACTGTAGTTTTTAACATTTTTGTCGTGACGAATTCGTAAAACGACATATGTTGCGGGTATGGAGACGTTTCGTTTGGCTTTGGCCCAGATCAACACCACGGTGGGCGCGTTTGAGGAAAACCGCGCGCGGATCGTTGCGGCGTGTCATCGCGCGGCGGAGGCGGGGGCGGAGCTGGTGTTGTTTCCTGAGCTGGCGCTGTGCGGGTATCCGCCGGAGGATTTAGTGCTGAAACCGCATTTTCTGCGGACGGCGGCCGGGGAATTGGAGCTGCTTGCGGGGGAGATTCCGGCGTCGGTTTCTGTGGTTGTGGGGGTGCCGGCGGCGGGGACGTGTCTGCCGCGGAATGCGGCGGCGGTGCTGTCGGGCGGGAGCGTGGCGGCGTTGTATGCGAAACGGGCCTTGCCGAATTACGGGGTGTTTGATGAGCAGCGGGTGTTTGAGGCGGGGAGCCGGGCCCTGTGTCTTGAGCTGGGGGGCGTGCGGATAGGGCTGCACATTTGCGAGGATTCCTGGCGGCCGGATTCGCGGGAGGTGCGGGAACTGGCGGGGATGTCGCTGGACCTGCTGCTGAATTTGTCGGCCTCGCCGTTTCACCGGGGAAAATTTCCACAGCGGATGGAGGTGATTGGCGCCACGGCGCGGGCGCTGGGGGCGCCGGTGGCGTATTGCAATTTGGTCGGGGGACAGGATGAGTTGGTGTTCGACGGGGGAAGTTTTGTTACGGGGCGGGACGGGGCGGTGATTGCGCAGGCGCGCCGGTTTGAGGAGGAGCTTTTGGTGGTGGATCTTCCGGTGCGGGGCGGAGAGCGCGGGGCGGCCGCTGAGGGGGTGGACTGGGTGGTTTTGTCTCCGGAAAAGGGAAGAGCCTCCGATCTGCTGCCGCAAGCCGCAGTTCCGGAGCCCATGAGTGAATTGGAGGAAATTTACCGGGCGTTGTGCCTGGGGGTAAAGGATTATACAGAAAAGAACCGCTTTGAGTCGGTGCTGGTGGCGATCAGCGGGGGGATTGATTCGGCGCTGGTGGCGGCGCTGGCGGTGGATGCGCTGGGGGCGGAGCGGGTGCATGGGATCAGTTTGCCGACGCGGTTCAGTTCGGAGGGGACGCGGTCGGACGCGGAGGCGCTTGCGAAAAATCTGGGGATTGAGATGCCGATGGTGTCGGTTCAGAAGCTGTATGAGGATGCGCTGAGCTGTGTGGGGCCGCTCTGGGCGGGTCAGGCGGTGGATGTGACGGAGGAAAATTTGCAGGCGCGACTCCGGGGGCTGCTGGTGATGGCACTGTCGAACAAATTTAACCGGCTGGTGCTGGCGACGGGGAATAAGAGTGAATTGGCCACAGGGTATTGCACGCTGTACGGGGACATGTGCGGGGGGTATGCGCTGATCAAGGATGTGCCGAAGACGGTGGTGTTTGCGCTGTGTCGCTGGATTAATTCTCACGCGGGGCGGGAGCGGATCCCGGTGTCGACGATTGAACGTCCTCCGAGTGCGGAATTGCGGGAGGATCAGAAAGACAGTGACAGTCTGCCGCCTTATGATTTGCTGGACGCGATTTTGGAAGCGTATGTGGAACGGGACATGAGCCGGGATGAGATCGTGGCCCTGGGGCATGATCCGCGGGTGGTGACCCGGGTGGTGCGTTTGGTGGACGGCAACGAGTACAAGCGTCGGCAGGCTGCACCCGGTGTGAAGATTACCCCCAAAGCGTTCGGACGCGACCGGCGCATGCCGATTACTCATCATTTTGTTCCCCCCTGGATACCCTTATGAAAACACTAAACGAACAGAGAAGCCTTAAAGACCTCGAATTTGTCACGGAAATCGCCCATATTCTGGAGCGGAGTCTGGACGTGCGGGAAATTGTGAACCCGATCATGGATGCGATGACCCGCCATCTGGGCATGAAGCATGCGACGATCACACTGCTGAACCGGAAGACCAATGATATTCTGATTGATGCGGCGCACGGGCTGACCCCCCAGCAGGCGCGGCGCGGGCGGTACAAGCTCGGGGAAGGGGTGACGGGTCAGGTGATTGAGAGTGGTGAGCCGATTCAGGTGGAGCGCACGAGTGAGTCGCCGCTCTTTTTGAACCGGACGCAGCGTTTCGGGAGTCAGGAGTCGAGTTTTATTTGTGTGCCGATTAAAACCGGGAAGACGGTGGTGGGCGCACTGAGTGCGGACCGGCCTTTTGACGAGACGGTGGATTTGGATGCGGATATGGCTATTATGGAGATTGTGGCCTCTCTGCTGGCGCAGTCGGTGCGGCTGCGTCGGAGTGCGCAGGAGCGCGGGGAGAAGCTGGAGTCTGAGAACGAGCGGTTGCGGGCGGAACTGAAGGACCGGTTCCGGCCGTCGAACATCATCGGCAATTCGCACGAGATGCAGATTGTGTATGATCAGATTGCGCAGGTGTCGAAGAGTCAGACCAGTGTACTGATTGAAGGGGAGACGGGCACCGGGAAAGAGTTGGTGGCGCATGCGATTCATTACAACAGTGACCGGGCGGATAAGCCATTTATCAAGGCGCATTGTGCGGCGCTGCCGGAGAATCTGATTGAGAGCGAGCTGTTCGGGCATGTGAAGGGCTCGTTCACGGGGGCGACGACGGACCGCAAAGGGCGCTTTGAAATGGCGGACGGGGGCACGCTGTTTCTGGATGAGATCGGCGAAATTCCGCCGAGCATTCAGATCAAACTGCTGCGGGTGCTGCAGGAGCGTGAGTTTGAGCGGGTGGGGGATACAAAAACGACCAAGGTGAACGTGCGTGTGATTGCGGCCACGAACCGGAATCTCCAGCAGATGGCGGCGGAGGGAACGTTCCGGGAGGATTTATTTTATCGTCTGCATGTGTTCCCGATTTATGTGCCGCCGCTGCGGAAACGGAAAAGCGATGTGCTGCAGCTTGCGGATTTCTTTCTGGAGAAATACAGCAAGGCGAGCGGAAAACATGTCCGGCGGCTGTCGAGTCCAGTAATTGATATGCTCTACAGCTACCACTGGCCGGGCAACGTGCGCGAACTGGAGAACATCATTGAGCGCGGAGTGATTCTGGCGGAGGGGGATGCCCTTCATCCGCATCATCTGCCGCCGACGCTGCAGACGGCTGAGCAGGTGGGTACCCCTCCGAAAGGCAGTTTAAAAAGCCTGGTGGAGACCTACGAGCGCGATTTGATCTCCGATGCGCTGAAATCCGCGCGCGGGAACATGGCCCAGGCGGCGCGTTCGCTGGAAGCCACCCAGCGGATCTTCGGATACAAGGTGCATAAGTACAACATTAACCCGAAGCAGTATGCGGGGTGACTTGGGCTTAGTTTTTTCGCCCGGTGCCATATTGGGGGGCACGTTTGTCATGGCGTAATACCAGAAGAAAAAGGGTGTCGTCTTCAATCTCATATAATAAATGATATGGGAACCGTTTCAGGTTTGCACGACGCAGTCCAGAAGAATCAAAATGATGTATTCTGGGGTTTTCTTCGATTGAATGGATCGCGGATTCAAGTTCATTCCAAAAAGAGGTCACCAGTTTTGCGGAAATACCTTCATAATGTGTGGCAACTTTACGGATGTCGTCCGCGAGTTTTGGGTGGCGGATAACGGTCATAAATTATGTCCGCCCGCAGGCTTTCCAAAAGTCCTCTGTAGAAAGGCCATTCACATCGCCGGACTTTAACTCCTGAAGTCTTTGGAAAACTTCCTCGTCACTGACATAATGTGGGTGAGTATCCAGGTCCTCAAGAAGTGACGTAACAAGCTCGGCTCTTTGAGGAATAGCGAGCTTGGTTGCTTCTTTAAGAAGTACAGTTACTTGCGACATAGTGTAATCTATCTGTATTTTTTGAAAATACCAACGAAGGCACCTATGAGTAATTTTGAACAGTTTCAACCGGCTCTGCGCCGTTTAGATACCGTTCAGCCCTCAGAGATATCCTTTTCTTTGGCGGCGAGGGTGCTGTCGACGAGACCGACGTATTTGTCGGTGAGTTTCTGAATGTCGGCGAGGGAGGTGTCGCGGATATCTTCGGTGATGTCGCCGCTTTTCTCAAGGGCTTTAATGGTGTCGTTGGCTTCGCGGCGGAGGTTGCGGATGGCGATGCGCTGTTCTTCGGCGTTGCGGCCGGCGATTTTAATCATCTCTTTGCGGCGCTCATCGCTGGGTTCCGGTACGGGGATACGGATGAGACGGCCGTCGTTCATGGGGGTGACCCCGATGTTGGCGGCAAGAATGGCTTTGGTGATGTCCGGGAGGATGGAGGGATCGAAGGGGGTGATCACCAGCAGGCGGGGCTCGGGGATGGAAATGTTGCCGAGCTGCTGCAGGCGGGTGGGCGCTCCGTAGTACTCCACGGTGATTTTGTCGACCATGGAGGGGTTGGCTTTGCCGGTATTGAGGCCGGTGTATTCCTCTTTGAGGAACTCCACGGCTTTTTGCATTTTTTCCTCGATTTCGAGGGTCATCATTTCCAGATCGTCCATTGGGGCCTCCTAAGAATTATGGCTGGGGATTCAGGGTAAATTATTCGTGAATGCTGGTGCCGACGGGTTCGCCGGCGACCACGCGCAGAAGTTCATCGGTTTTGAAGAAGTCAAAGACCACAATCGGGATGTGGTTTTCGTGACAGAGGGAGAATGCGGCGGTATCCATGACTTTGAGCTGCCGGGAGATGGCCTCCTGGTAGGTGATGGATTCGTAGCGGACCGCATCGTCATGTTCTTTGGGGTCTTTATCGTAGATGCCGTCGACTTTGGTGCCTTTGAGCAGGCAGTCGGCCTGGATTTCGGAGGCGCGCAGGGCGGCGGCGCTGTCGGTGGTGAAGAAGGGGTTGCCGGTACCGGCGGCGAAAATAACCACCCGGCCTTTTTGCAGGTGGCGGGTGGCGCGGCGGAGGATAAAGGGTTCGGCGATGCGGGGCATGGTGATGGCCGAGAGCACCCGGGTTTCAACGCCGATCTGCTCCAGGGTGGATTGCAGGGCCAGGGAGTTGATGACGGTGGCGAGCATGCCCATGTAATCGCCCTGGGAGCGGCTGATTCCGTGTTTCTCTCCGGCGAGACCGCGGAAGATATTGCCGCCGCCGACGACGAGAGCCACCTGGACTCCGGCGGCGTGGACGGTTTTGATTTGCCGGGCCACGCTGAGGATGACATCGGCGTCGAGATTGTGGCCGGTGGCTTTGTTGTGCAGGGTCTCTCCGCTGAGTTTGAGGAGGATCCGTTTGTACTTGGGCGTGAAGGGTTCTGTCATGTTTTCCTTATTAGCCCGATTCCATGACCTTTCGCAATCAAAAAGCGAAGTTTCGGGGAATAAGATTGACTTTAAAAGTATAAACCCCGAATCGTACAGGATGACATCTCCAGTGTTTATCCTGATTGTTGAGGCCCTGATCGTGTACTTTATGGTCCTGTGGGCCCATTCGTTGCGTCACCGTTTCGGGCCGGTGCATTTTTATGCGCTGATGGGCGGTCTTACCGCCGTGATGTCGTGGGTGACTGATGCGGGGATGCGGGTGCAAATTTCGGGCATCTACTTCAATGTGGGCTCCACGGTGTTTTACACTGCGTTGTTGCTGGGGGTGTTTGTGATTTACGTTTTTGACGGACCGCGCATGACCCGGATTCTGATTTCAACGGTTATCGGGGTTTCGATTATGGTGCCGCTGATTGCGATGGTGCTGCATGTACAGAACACGCTGCTTGCCGGCGGGACTCTGCAGGATGTGCCGGTGCCCAGTCTCCGCATTAATGCGGCCTCGGTGGTCACCACGTTAATTGATTTGGTGTTTCTGGCGATTGTCTGGGAGGCGCTTGGCAAGCCGGGTCTTCGCATGAAACTGGGTATGCGGACATTTTTGACACTGCTGGGGGTGATGTGGCTGGATGTCCTTTTGTTCACCACGCTGGCGTTCGCGGGGACGGACGGGTATCTGGCCATTATGAAAGGCACGCTGATCAGCCGCTTTTTTATCAGCGTGGCCGCGTTTCCGATGCTGTATGTGTATATTCAGCTTCAGAGTCGCCGGAAAGACGTGACGCTGGAAAACCGTCCGGTACTTTCGATTCTGAAGCAGATTGCCGATATTACCGAGGAACTGCACAGTGCCCACGAGGAGATTCGCCGCCGCAAAGAGGCGGAAGCGGCTTTGCAGAAGGCACTTTCAGAAGTGAAAACCCTGCGGGGCTTTATTCCCATTTGCGCTGGATGTAAAAAAATCCGGGACGATCAGGGCTTTTGGAAGCAGATTGAGATCTATTTAAAAGAGCATTCGGAGGCGGAGTTCAGTCATGGCCTTTGTCCCGAGTGTCTGGAGAATTATTATCCGGAAGCGGGGGGGGAGAATCAAAGTGCCTGACGGCCTTTCAGGGCGCGGCTGAGGGTTTCGGGATCGCTGTAGGCGAGGCCGCTGCCGGCGGGGATGCCGAAGGCCAGCCGGGTGATGCGCAGGCCGAGGGGCTGCAGGTGTTCCGCGAGGTAGGCGGCGGTGGCATCGCTTTCGACATCGGAATTGAGGGCGAGGAGGATTTCGGTGACCCGGTCTTCCTGGATGCGTTGAAGGAGGCGTTCGAGAATGGGCTGGGTAATGGTTTCCTGCTGATGCGGGGAGAGTTTTCCCTGCAGGCAGAAGTAGTGGCCGTTGAAGGTGCGGGCCTGCTCGAGGATTTGAATGTCGGGCGCGCCTTCGACGATGCAGAGGAACGCGGGATCCCGGTTGGAATCGGTGCAGATGCGGCAGGGGACGGCCTCGACGGAGGTGAGGTTGCCGCAGCGGGGACAGAGGGTGAGTTCGCGGGCGGCGCGGTCGAGCGCGCTTTGCAGATCGCGGAGCAGGGCCTGATTCCGCAGGATAAGGCGGTACGCCATGCGTTCGGCGGTGCGCCGCCCGATTCCGGGGAGCCGGGCGAGCACGCGAATCAGGTTCTGCAACGCTTCGGGCATGGGCTTACAGGCTCATGCCGGGGATGTTCAGTCCTTTGGTGATTTCCCCCATTTCCTCGCTCATGGTTTCCCGGCCGAGCTTCAGGGCACCGGATACGGCGGTGAAGACGAGGTCCTGGAGCATGTCGACATCATCGGGATCGACAACTTTGGGGTCGATTTGAATGGCCTTGAGGGTTCCGTCGCAGGTGGCGCGGGCGGTGACCATGCCGCCGCCGGAGGTGAATTCCACCTCCCGCTGGGAGAGTTCGTCCTGCATTTGCGTCATTTTTGCCTGCATGGCCTGGGCCTGTTTCATCATTTTCATCATGTTTGCCATCAATATTCTCCGGATGGGGGTTGGAGGAGGGGGTAAAAAAAATCAGGGTTGAATTTCGACGATATCGCCGTGGAAGACTTCGAGGACGTCCCGGACGGTTTGATTACGCAACCAGGCCTGCGGATTCAAGCCCGCGCTTTTGGAATCGAATTCGCCGGGGGGGGCTTGGCCTTGTCCGGATGGGGGGGACGTGGTGTCCACGGCTTTGCGGGACCAGCGCACGGGGTGGTCGAGCAGTGAAAAATCGACGTGAACGGAATGTCCGAGGACTTTTTGAAAAAAATGGCGGAGGCTGCCGGGGTCGAGGCGGCGTGCGTGATCGAGATCTTCGGCGAATTCGGGATCGAAGCCGATTTTGAGGTGAGTGCCGGACAGGGCGGTGGGCCAGGAGTCGCGGAGGAGATGCTGGAGGGCGGGCTGAACAACGGCGCAGTGGTCGACGAGTTCGGGCCAGTTGTCCTGGAGTTCTTTGAGGGTCCGGATTTGGGGGTTCTCGGTCTGCGGAGCGTCGGCGGGGACGGGGGGCGGCGGTTCTGACGCGGCGGGGGTGGGGGCGTCAGGGAACGGATCGGAGCGTTTGGGAGCCGGGGACGGTTCAGGGGCCGGGGTTACTTTTTTTTTTCCGGGGCGGCGCTTTCGGCGGGGAGTCCGGCTTTAAGAGCCTGCACCTGGCGGAGAACTTCGTCGAGGGTGACATGCTGGGCGGCGCGGGCGGCACGGATGAGGCTGGTTTCGAGCAGGGTGCGCTTGGACAGGCTGTATTTCAGGCGGGATTCGGCTTCGAGGAGGGTGTCGAGCAGGTTGGAGACGCGGGCGGGATCGACGCGGGCGGCCTGTTGGCGGACGACCTCGAGCTGGCTGTCGGTGAGTTCCTGCAGCAGTTCGTTTTCGGGACTGTAGGCCTGGATGAGAACGTTGCGGAGGTGTTCGAGGAGATCGATGAGGACGCGTTCGAGGTCTTTTCCGGTTTCGTCGAAGCGGGCGATGGCGTTGAGGAGCCCCCGAATGTCGTGGGAGAGGATGGCGCCGGCGAGGTCCTCGAGGTTGCGCTGGGAGACGAGGCCGAAAACGCTGAGGACATCTTCTTCGGCAAGGTCTTTTCCGCGGAAGGCGATGAGCTGATCGAGGGCGGACTGGGCATCGCGCATGCCGCCCTGGGAGCCGCGGGCGATGGCGACGAGGGCATCCATGGAGGCATTGACATCCTCGGCTTCGCAAATGACGCGGAGTCGGTCGGCAATGTCCCGGGAGAGGATGCGGCGCAGGTCGAAGCGCTGGCAGCGGGACATGATGGTGGCGGGAATTTTCTGCGGCTCGGTGGTGGCGAAGAAGGATTTGACGTGCGGGGGGGGCTCTTCGAGGGTCTTGAGCAGGGCGTTGAACGCGCTGGTGGAGAGCATGTGGACTTCGTCGATGATGTAAATCTTGTACCGGGAGTTGTTGGCGCCGAATTTGGCGTTTTCGCGGATTTCGCGGACGGCATCTACGCTGTTATTACTGGCACCGTCGATTTCGAGGACATCCATGGAGGTGCCGGCGGTGATTTCGCGGCAGCGGTTGCAGGTGTTGCAGGGGTCGATGGTGGGCCCGTTTTCGCAGTTGAGGCATTTGGCGAAGATGCGGGCGGTGGTGGTTTTTCCGGTGCCCCGGGGGCCGACAAAGAGGTAGGCATGGGCAACGCGGTCGCGTTCGATCGCGCGGGCCAGGGTCTCGGTGATATGAGCCTGGCCCACCACGTCGGCGAAGCGTTGGGGTCGGTATTTTCGGGCGATGACTTCGTATGCCATAAGATTCCTTGCGGGGGGATTTGTCCGCGAGTTCCGGCGACCCGGCTCAGGCCAGGCGGTCTACGGCGCCCGGACAACTGGTCTTAGTGCTGCTGCCTTCCGGCCCTGACACGGTTCGTCCGTGTCCGTCGCATAGGACCCAGCCTTCAACACCGGATCACCGGAACTCACGTTCAAATCATTGTTGGGTTCCCCTAGCTTATCTTGAGGGGAATGGCAAGCAGGGTCCTGCATATTAAGGGAATTAGCGAATCACCAGTCCAGTTCGATGAGGAGGGGATCGTGATCGCTGCCGCGCAGGGGAAGCTCTCCGGCGGGGGCATCGGGAAAATCGGCGTTGATATGGAGAAAACTTGCCCAGACCAGTTTTTCCTGAAGGTTCGGGGAAAGAAAGAGGTGATCGAGGGTGCCGGCGTGGGCGCGGAAGACGTAGCTGTAGGCGTTGGCGGGATCGCGTTCCATGATCCAGTCGTAGGTGTTGAACATGCCGGCGCGGTAGATGGAGCCGAGCTGGTCGAGCGGGGGCCAGAACGGGTCGTCGGGGCGGGCGTAGTGGTTGAGGTCGCCGCCGACGATAACCCCGTCTTCAGGAAAATGCTTTTTGAGAGATGCGGCAATGGCGGCGTTGACATTAGCCTGATGGGTGCGGCGTTCGGTGCGCTGGTCCGGACGGGCACTGAAGTGATTGTTCAGCAGCCAGAGGACCCGGCCGGGTTCGGCGCGTTCTCTGAGGCCGAACACCTGGACGGCCCGTGAAAAAACGCTGCTCAGGTCGGAGGGGGCTTCGGCCTCAAAGTAAAAGTTGAAGGCTTTGGGGTTGACCACGTCTGAATTCATTCCGAAGGGTTTCAAATCCAGAGGGAGCACCGGATTTTCGCCGAGGACGGGGTGGTCGGCTTCTGCGTGGACCGGTTCGAAGGTTTCGGGGCAGTACATGAAGGCGGTGATGATGCCGCGGAGGTCGCCCGCGTTCCGGTTGACGGCGCTGGCGTAGACGGGCCCGCCCTGTGCGAC
Source organism: PVC group bacterium (assembly GCA_003565035.1). GTDB lineage: Bacteria > Verrucomicrobiota > Kiritimatiellia > SS1-B-03-39 > UBA6053 > PXAS01. The sequence goes on from PXDP01000052.1 coordinate 11,091, forward strand.
GATTTCGAGGATGAGTTCCTGAACGGCGTCCAGTTCGCCGTCCGCGTTGTTGACGGTGCCGAACACCATGCCGTCGGGGGTGAGCACGGCGATGTCCTGGTTCTCAATTTCCTGAAGCATGATGATTTGCGGGGCGCGCATGGCGTGGACAATCTGATCGGCGACGATCCGCAATTGCTCGCGGTATTCGGCATCGGAACCGGGCAGATACGTAAAGGGGGGGCGGACATGACCGCTTCCGGGGTTGGAAGGGAAATCGGTGTCGCTGAAGGGATTGTCCACAAAGTCGTAGAGGTTCTCGATGTTGTAGGTGGCGATACGCAGGCGGTTTTCGGAACCTTCGGGCACGGGGATGTACCAGGATGCGGGGGATTCGCCGCCGCGCCATTCGGGGAGGTGCTCCACCTGCAGGACGTAATTCCCGAAACTGTAGTGAAGGCCTCCGGTGAGGGCTTCGGGAAAGAGGGTGCCGGTTTTCCAGGGGGGGAGGCGCGGATGGCCGTCGGGTTCCCGGCCGCGCAGCCCGAGACTGCCGAGGACGAGCCTCATGCCGTGTCCATCGAGCCGGTGCTCTTCGGGAACACCGCTGAGGGGGTGCGGTCCGCGGAACAGCCTGCGTTCGGCCGCGCGCTCGCGGGCCAAATTGGGGTTTTCGGCGGTTGTGACCCAAATTTGGTAATCCGCGTTGCGATTGTTGGGAAAGGAGCCCGAGACACTGGCGGCACCGGGATTGAGCGAGACCCTCATGCCTTCGTGGCGTTCGAGTATGCGATGGGTTTCCGCTGGGTCGATGGACAATTCGAGCGGTGTGGGGGGCAGCAGCTCATCCAGGTCGCCTCCGGTTTGTTGTTCGAGCAGGACCGCCTCCGCGAGTTCGGTTTGCCCGAAGCGCTCGTTCACCACGCCGCGGAGGGTGACAAGGTCCCCCAAGGCCAGTGGGGACATCTCCTGAGCGTCGGTCCGCAGGTTGATTTCAGCGCCGATGTAGACAAAAATGCCATCGGAACTGAGCGGGTCGCCGTCCGCTTCGGCGGGCAGATCCTGAATCATGATGCCGAAAAGGTCATGACCCGCAGCCGCCTGCCAGCGGATAATCTGATGGACGACTCCGCGGAGGATGACGGTTTCGCCCACAAGCGGGGAGCGGTGGCGGAGTCCGTCATCCGCAGCGGTGACCCGGCCCTGAACAGCGCCAATGGGCAATCGGTCGGGATAGGGGCCGGCGGCAAAGGCGCTTTGCAGGAGAAGCGCCGCGAAAAAAAGGCGGTTGAACATTTTCATAAAGCTCGGTCAGGTTGAGGCCCGTTCCTTGATCCCGACAGGATCGAGGCGGGTAAATTTCGGAACCTCCCCGCCTTTCATGAGTTTGTCAAGTAATTCGGCGGCCTGAAATCCAATTTGTTCGCCGGGCATCATGACGCTGCTGAGGGGCGGGGTACAGGATTCACAGTAATACCTGTTGTTGTCGACGCCGAGAATTGCAACATCTTTGGGGACCACCAGGTCATAATACCGACAGCCGTCGCAAAGTTGCACGGCCATGCGGTCCATGGCCATGAACGCGCCGAAGGGCTTTTCGATCTGGGTCAGGAAGTGAAACGCACTGAACGGGGAGGAGTCCAGAAGGGGGGAGAGCGGGTCGGCATGAATGGCATCCATGCATTTATTTTCGCTCCAGACCCACCACCAGGCGGGAAGCTTGTGTTTCTGGCAGTAGCTGCGCACCCCCTGCCAGCGGTCGATTTCAAAATTCCAGTTCATGCCGGAGACATAGAGGATTTTTTTCAGGCCTTTTTCGTGAAGGTATCGGGCACCCATCTCACCAATTGAGCCGGGGGTGGCACTGAGTTGGGGAAAGGGGGAGTCCGGGAGAAGGGCGGCGATATCGATCACCGGGCCACCCCAGGCCTGAAGCTGCTCCATACGTTTGTGATCGGTGACATTGGCGATGATGCCCTGAAGATTGGGTGTGCGCAACAGGGTCTTCAGGAGATACTCCTGGTGTCCGGCATCGCGAAGCACCCACTGTGGCCGCTGCGTGCGGAATTGGTTGATGCCTTTGAGAATTTGAGCATCATAGCCGGCAGGGTTGAACCCCACAAGGCCTATGTTTTCCCATTGACTGTTGATCGATTCGTACAGCCGCAGGGCATCGGGATGGGTTTCAATATGCATAATTTTCGAGGATAGATCATTCCAATGAAAAAAGGAAGCTGTTTTTTGGCGGCCCGGCGGCCCAAGGGTATGATAATGACTTTGACATCGATAGGTTTTCGTTCTAAAATGCGATACACTGTTCATTACGAGATCCATTATGACAAAACCAAGTGCTGATTTAACTTTATTGATTACGGGAAATGATCCGGACCTGTTCACATGGTTTGTCGAGGATTCTATGGCGGAAGACGGGGGCGAAGGCGGATTTGAGATGCGGGTTGGCGGACAGGTGGTTCATCTTTTCATCGGAGAGACCCTTCCTGACGTGACGGTTTCAGAACTGGACGGCTGTTTTTGTTTGGTGCGGTTTGTGGATAAACTGGGGATGCAGGCGCTGACGCGGCAGCTGAAAGAGCTCTCAGACCGGGTGAGTATTCCCATTCATTTTTTGCTGTACCGGAAGGCGAACGAGCAGGATTTCAAGATGAGCTGTCCGTTTTGCGGTCAGAAGCTCTGGGTACGCGATGCGGATTTGGATAAGCGGGGGCGCTGTCCGAGTTGCAAAAAGGGCTTCACGCTTCCAAGGCAGGAAGACCAGGTGATTGAGTTGCTGGGGCTCAGGCAGGATGCGCCGGTGTACCGGGTTGTGCACGGGGACGCTTCCTCTGTGACGGCGGCCGTGCGGCTCTTTTTGAAGCGCAAAACCGACCGGGATGCCCTGATGTCTACGAAAGAAATTTTTCGGAAAAATCAGGAAACGATGAATGTCAATTTGGAGTGACCGCTATTTGGAGAGTTTTTTGCGGGTCCATTCCGGGACAGAGAGGCCAAGATCCTGGAGAATTTTTTGCAGGTCGTTCCAGGCGGCGCGTTTACCGGTGGGGTTGTTGACGAGATAGGACGGGGCATAGGTGGCGATCATGCGGCCTGCCGGACTGGACTGCCATTTTCCGCGGACAAGGTTCAGTCCCATGTTCAGGGTGCAGAAAAGTTCGTTGGCTTTTTCTCCCATACAGACAATGCGGCAGGCTTTGTTGGCGCACGCGGTAATGTCGGTGACGGCTTCGGGCGTGTCAGGCAGGGGGTATCCGATGGCATAGAGCATGGACTGGAGAAGTTCCCGGGTTTCGGGCGGCTTGAGTTCGCGGTCTTCCAGAACCAGCAACAGGGATGTTTGATCCGGTGCGTGATTTTCCAGGCATTCCGGGAGCCGTTGCAGAACGAGCATCACCAGTCCGCTTCCGGCAGGGGCGGTGCGGACGGGCGGTTCGGATGGAGTCGCGGCCCGAGTCGCTGCCGGGGGCGCCGCCGGGGGTGCCGACTGCGGCACAGAAGAGGACGGCGGCGGTGAGGAGGGGCTTGCCTGCGGTTCAGCGGATTCTGAGTGCTTTTGCCTTGCGGGCGCAGGGGCTGCTGTCCCAGGTGTCGCTGTCGCAGGTGCCGCAGGCGGGGCGGGGGGAAGCGGGCCGCTGCAGGGAACGGTGCGAATTCCCTGATCCTGTAAATCGTGCAGAAACTGATCCAGTGTGTTCAGCAGAGATGAAAGCGAGGGGGTATCGGGTTCGGATATCATTGCGAGATGTCAGGGTGAGGGTTTACGAAGCTCTTCCAAATAGTCCTGCATATCGGGAGGGATCGGAGCTTCCAGGGTCATGGGTTCCTTGTGCTTTGGATGCGCAAAGCGCAAGCGAAAGGCGTGAAGCATTTGCCGGGGGGCGTTGGGGCGGCGGCCGCCGAGCTGGGCAAACCGTCCCCCGTACACCGTATCCCCGAGGACGGGATGTCCGATATGCGCCATATGAACCCGAATCTGATGGGTGCGGCCGGTTTCGATTCGGATGAGAAAGCGGGAGGCGGTGCCGGAGGCCAGACCTTCTTCAAGGTCATAATGGGTCACTGCGGCCCGCGGATTTTCGCCATGGACCAACTGGCGCTTGCGATCTTTGGGATGGCGTCCGATCGGGAGATCCACCGTGCCCCGGGCATGTTGCGGGATGCCTTTGGTGATGCACTGATATTCTTTGTGAATTTCCCGGTTCCTGAACTGTTGCTGCAGGGCGGCCAAGGCTTCGGATGTGCGCGCAAAAAGAATAAGACCGCTGGTGTCCGCGTCCAGGCGGTGCACCAGTCCGGGGCGCATGGGGTCGTCCCCGACACCGGAAATGTCCGGAAACGCGTGAAGCAGAGCATGCACCAGGGTGCCGGAGTTGTGACCGGGAGCCGGGTGAACCACGCGACCGGGAGGTTTGTTGACCACAAGCACGTCCTCATCGGCGTACAGAAGATCCAGGGGAATATTTTCTCCCTCCATTTTTTCGGGCTCGGGAGCCGGAGGGATCTGAACTTCCAGTGTCTGTCCGGGCTGGAGACGGTCTGATCCGCGCATCGGTTTCCCTGCACTCTGCACCCGGTCTTCTTTAAACCAGGTCTGAATTTGACTGCGCGAAACCGTTTCAAACTGATCCGATAACCATTTATCCGCTCTTGGGTGGGCCGGAAAGAGGTCCTCCGGCAGGGGGAAGGTTGAAAGAACTTCTTGATTCATGGTGACTTTTTCATTTCCTTTTTAGGATTACAGTGTTTAGTGTCCATGTGGACGTCCCGGTCTAAACCGGACCATAAGGACAGATACGCCTCTTTTTGACCTTTTGAACATTACGTTACACTATCATGGATCCAAACGCGAATACCTTGGGGATTTTTACCGAGCCCGTAAAGCAAATTGCATGTCCGCACTGCAATGCCGAGCTTGATGTTTCGGAATTTGATGTTTTTGAGGATATTGTTTGTCCGGCCTGCCAGCAAACGATCAAAGTTCCGGGGCGACTGGGAAATTTTATTCTGATAGACGAGTTGGGCCGCGGGGCAATGGGCTGTGTCTATCTGGCCCAGGACGAGTCCCTGGGCCGTATGGTGGCGCTGAAGGTGATGCGCAAAGAATACGGCGATGATCCAAAAATGCTGGAAAGCCTTCAAAAAGAGGCCAAAGCGATGGCGACGCTGAATCATCGGAATGTTGTCTCGGTGTATTCTTTTGGCCGGGAAAAAGGGCAACCGTTTTTTGTGATGGAGCTGTTGCAGGGCGAGCGTCTGGACGCGATGATGGCCGACGGGGGCATTGTGGATGAGGTGCGGTTGCTGGAGATTGCACTGGACGTGGCCGGAGGGCTGGAGGCTGCGGGAAGTGCGGGCCTGACGCATGGTGATATCAAGCCGGCGAATATTTTGATGAACGAAAAAGGGGTTGCCAAAGTGGTGGATTTCGGTTTGGCCCGGTTCATGGACCCGGACGCGGAAATTGAGATTTGGGGGACTCCCTATTATATTGCGCCGGAAAAAGCGCGGAAAAAGGGGGAGGACAGCCGCAGTGATCAATACAGTCTGGGCGCGACCATGTACCATGCGCTCGCCGGAAAGCCGCCGTTTAACGGAGAGAATCCGACTAAAGTGGTTTTGGCGGCCTTGAAGGAGGAGACTCCGGTGCTCTCGGATGTGAATCCGGAGTTGTGTCCCCGGACCGTGGCCGTGATTCGGCGGATGATGGACAAAGCACCGACCAAGCGCTATCCGACCTATGCTTCCCTTCGGTCGGATTTGGAGCTGGCGATTTCCGAGGCCCGTGCGACCGCCGAGGCCCGCCGTCAGGCGCAAATGGAGGCCCAGGCGGGCAAAAAGAAAAAGAAAAATACGCTGTTTCCGATCATGATGTCGGTGGCTACCCTGATCCTTGTGCTTGTCGCATTGGGTGTTTTTATGCAGAGCCGCCGGGACCGCGCGGCCACCGAAGTCTCTTACCCCGGACCGGCGCGCAGCCTTCACGAGCCGTTACTGCGTAACGTGGAGGACCGGAATCTAAGAACCGCAGCGGACGCGCTGAGACAAAATCAGTTGAACGATTTTGCTGAAAGTATGGCTTTTGCCTCCCGCAACATTCCCGAAGTGCATGCAGCGAACGCATGGTATAATTTTTTCCTGGCCGGGATGTTGCTGTATGCCCAGCATCCGGATGCCGCCCGGGAGCGGCTGGAAGCTATCG
>PXDP01000237.1 GCA_003565035.1 PVC group bacterium
AAGTCCGGGACATCGATGCGGACAACCGCCTCCTCGGCATCGGCATCGAGCTTGGAGTCGAGAACCGTGGCTCCGCAGCGGACCAGATCATCGATGTAGCGGTTCAGGTCGCCGGAGTGCTCGCACTCGTAGAACGACAGGTTGAAGGTTTTGGGGGTGGCCATTATGCGGCCTCCTTTCGGGTTGTGGGTTGATATTTGAAAACGGCGGCGTCGAAATGTCGCGAGGTTTCTTCGTCGAGTTCTTCCGCGACAAGCGCCTGGAAGATCATTTCGTTGACGATTGCGGTCATCGGCTTTTTTCTGGCCCGGCCAAGATGGTAGAGTGGACGGACCAGGAGCGGATCGATTTTCGGACTGTACATGGGTGTCAATGGGTTTGGGGGATTTCATCGGATTGGGCGAGGGTATTCCGAACAAGCAGGCCGTTGGTGAACCCTTGTTCGGAATTCGGGGAAAAAGACTGACTGAGTTGCAATTCCCCCCGGGCATACACCGCGCAACCGTTCATGCTTTCATCCGGCTCGACGAAGCGGAGTTCAAACCGGAATGACGGGTGAACCTTGCTCAGGGCAGCGACGAAAGCATGTGGGGGATTCCAGGCGGTATCGAAACGGATCGATAGCCTGTCCCAGTCAAAGTCATGACAATCCGCGTTCCACTTGGTTCCCCAGTGATGCGCACACCACATTAAAGGATTGTCCGCTCCGTAATCCTTTCGATACCGGGCCAGCTCGGATTCGGGGATGGGCAGCCATTTGACCCGGCCACCGTGCAGAGGCTCATTACGCCAGTGCGTGTGATACTCGCCATCGATGTGCTGGCCGCCCCGGTGGATGTCCTGAAGTGGAACCGGGATCGGGAGGATCGTTTCGAAGTCGAGGGGTCCGTTCGGACCGCGCAGCGAAGCGATGACCGCCGCCGCATCGGCCTTCAGCCGCCCGGGATGCTGTGAGATGGCAAGCAGGTTTGAACAGAAATTCGGCATGGGGTTCTCCATGGGGTTCGGAATTATGGCATGAAAAAACCCGCCGGATAAGGGCGGGTACGGGGGGGTACACATGTATATAACGCAGGGAGGCGGGGGATTTCACATCACCAAGTCATGACCGTGCGTGCATACACAATCCCCTTGACCGGGTTCCGATTCCTCGGTAGTGGCACGGGTAAGGGGAGAAAACATGAAATTCGGAATCAGAAAGCCATCGATCAAACGCCGGGTTTCCGCCCGGACCTCATGGAAGCGGCAGGTCCGCCACCGTGCGGGTCTGAAAGCGCCTCGTGGGATGGGATGGGTGACAAATCCGAAGAAGGCCGCGTACAACCGGGTGTACAACCGGACCTCCGTCAGTGCCGACCGGCTGGTTAGGGGGCGGAAGGGGAACGGGGGCTGCGGGGGGCTGCTTGTAATCGTTGTGATCCTGATTATCGTGGGGATGATGGTCTAAGCGTTCAACAGAGGTGAGGTCTGAGGGGCCCGGCGGGAGCCGGGGAGGAAGCGGATTCACCCGTCCCCGGCGCGATTTGCTTGTGTTTGTTTGGAGGTTTTACGCGATTTGCTTGTGTTTGTTCGCGAATTGCTTGTGTTTGTTTGGTGTTTTGAGCCAATGTTTACAGTGGTTTCCGCGCCTACCAGATCTACCAGAGGGGAAACGGCGTTCACCCCTGACGGGGTTCCGCCATTCCCCCCCCCGGAAAACGAATTCACGGGATTTCGAGTTTTTCACGGATGATCGGGAGGGGAGATCGGCGAGGTCCACAACGAACCGGGAAGAGATTCTGTGGAATCGTCGGACCCCACAAACCTCGGACGGGACTTCGGATTCCCTCCCTGCCCCGCCCCTCCTGCCTCAAACGATGATGCAAACGGTTCTTCCGGGACACTACGGCAGATAACCGCTGCCCCCCCCCCTTCCAATCCGAACGGAATCAACGTAGAGCCGCCTGGAGATACCCTAAAATGCATTCAGGCACCGTACGTGTCCCTGGGTCAAGCGAGGCGGCAAACACGATTTATCGATGCATACGGCTGGTAGAATTGCGGGCCCCCAATGCGTCAGATTCGGAACGTCAAACTCGTGGAAAAGGGGATCCGCCGAAGGACCTTTTCGTGCAGGAAGTGCGGAAAACGGGAGAAAGTTGAGGAAAGTTTAACCACCCCATTTCGCTAAGCACCTGGTGTGCATGGGTTTAACTGCGGATAATGCTGTTTGTGCACGAAAAACCGTGGAAGTGGCTGTTTTTGCATCGGTTCATTTGGACTTAAGTCGTTGATTACCAACGGTCTCGTGCTCAGGTTACCCCGCAGATCCTGCTTTAGAAAAAACGGAGTCGGAAAAATGATCGACGAAAAGCCTTCAGACTGGAATTACATTTTTATCTTTACTCCCCAGGCCAATCGGAGGGGAATGAAAGGATGATGAAGCTCACCGCTGTATTCTGTCTGACAGTGTTGCTCGCCGTCCCCACGGGGCATGGCCAGAACACAACCACGCGTCCCACACCCGGCGGAGGATCGCAGACCACGACACCGGGGCAGTCGTCCACCCGTACCCGGCCCATTCCCGGCGGAGGATTTCAGACAACCCACCCTGGAGGGGATACATCAATCACCCGATCGATCTCGGGGGGTGGATGGCAGACGACCCGCCCCGGACACCCCACCACAACCACCCGTCCAATTCCCGGAGGGGGCTGGCAGACCACAGAACCCGGACAACCCACCATCATCACAAGACCCATTCCAGGCGGCGGCTGGCAGACGACAACCCCCGGCCACCCCTCTACACGCACCCGGCCCATGCCCGGCGGCGGGTACCAATCAAGTTCACCCGGTCAGGGCAGCCGGGCGAGTCTACCGGTGCCGATTGAGGTGTTGGAGGGTGATCCCAAGTAAAGCACTTGGATCGGTGTGGGTCCAAGATCGACCTGGTGAATGGTCCGATCGACAATCCACGGCAAGGATCTGATTTTTGTGGCTGTCTGTTGCTGATGGGGGATGCCGTACCGTACAGGTTCGAAGTTCAGGCGATATGGAGAAACTGGCTGGCATGTTCAATATAATAACCAAGATGCAAATCCTTTTGGTTGCAAGAAGCCTTTGAATCTGCTTTTGTGATGCATATGACGCGTAATTATGATTATAATTTGGGTTTCACCGCCGCGTCTCTCCGTTCGGAGTTGATGCGGGTGATGGCGGAGGTTTTCGCGGAAACCGGAGACTGGACGCTTACCAAGGAGCGGGTTTTGTCGGCAAACCTGCTTCAAGCCAATTCGTACACGACGCTGCATCGCTTCGAACGGGAGCTGAGGGGGCGCTTGAAAACCTTGACCGACAAACAGTTACGACTCCTGATCACCGGTCAGCAGGAAGACAGGCTGGCCATGAGTTGGCTGGCGGCGGTCAAAAAGTACCCCTTTCTCCTTCATGCCGCCCAACGCCTCCTTCGCCCCAAGCTGGATGTACACGAAGAAGTGCTTCACCCCTCGGACCTGGAAGCGTTCATGAAAGAAGAGGCGGATATACACCCCCAACTCAAGACCGTCAGTGAATCCAGTCGCGGAAAAATACGCCGTGTCCTGCTCAGTATGTTGCGTGAGCTGGGGGTTTTGACACCCGGCCCCGGTCTGGGTCGCCTCCAAACACCGTACCTGCCCCCGGAAAGCCTTCAGGCCGTTCTTGAGGACGATACCGTCTGGCTCTGCGCCTTTCTTAGGGACGTACCGACCCGGAGGGCTTCCCATGCATGAGCGCCTTTACCGCATTTTCAGCAGCGAAGCCTTCCTGAACTGTGAACGCACCGGCAATGAGGCCCCCCTCTACATCCAACCCTACGAGGTGCAGCGGGAAGATGAGGTCAGCTCCATGATACGCGACCTCCACGCCCGCCTGCGCACCTCCGGCATTCAGGTTATTCATCTGGACATGTTCCGTCTTGCCCTGGAGATCCTGCGCGACAGTGGACGTCTGGACCGTATCCTCGAAAAAGAGGCGGAACTCGGCCCCGCCAAGATGCTGCAACTCCTGCAAGGGCGATTGGACGTGAAACGCGAGTTGATTCCCCGCATGGAAGCCCTCATGGCCGAAGCGGGCACCCGTCTCACCTTCCTGTCCGGTTTCGGGCATCTCTATCCCTTTCTCCGCACCCACACCATTCTCGAAAC
>PXDP01000258.1 GCA_003565035.1 PVC group bacterium
CCGTGCCGGAGTCCGAGGCCGCTTTACACAACGCGACACTCCGGAACTCCGCATCCACGCCCCCCCCTTCCCCGCAGCCTGCCTGCCCCTCGCCGACCTCCCGGATTTCCTCGCCGCCATCACCAGACGCCACACCGCCTTCCTGCAAAACCGCCTGCCGGTCTCCGCCATTCTGCAAAGCCCAACCGACCTCCTCCTCGCCGCCGCCGCCCTCGCCGCACCCCGAAGCGGAGTTGATATCGACCTGGACAGCGAACTCCCGTTCGGTTCGGGCCTCGGCTCCTCCGCCGCCGTGATTCTCCCCCTCCTCAAAGGTCTCCAGCCCTCCGCCGATCCGGAAACCCTGCGGCGGCTCGCCCATCAGGGTGAACAGTTCCAGCACGGCCGATCCAGCGGTCTCGACGTCGTCACCTGCCTGTATGAAACACTGGTGAGCGGACAAAACGGCGAATTCCATCCTGTATCTCTGTCCGGTCCCCTGCCGCCTTTCAGACTGTATCACGCCGGAAAACCCCAATCCACCACCGGCGAATGCGTAGCCCTCGTCCGCGAACAACATCCGGCCGACCACGGGATCTGGGCGCACTTCGAGACCACCACCCTGGCCATGCACGCGGCGGTGCTGGCCCATGATCTTAACGCCTTCAGAGAGGCCGTCCGCGCAAATCACGCCCTGCTCGTTGAAATCGGCGTGGTGCCGGAACCCGTACAGAAAGCCGTCCACGCCATCGAAGCCATGGGCGGCGCCGCGAAGATCTGCGGGGCCGGCTCCATCCACGGCCCCGGTGCCGGAACCGTCCTCGTCAGCGGCCCCGACTCCCTGCCGATTCCCGCATCCTGGACCCCGTTGCACGTCCTATGAAAGACCCTGTCCGGTTCGCCCTGGGCTCCCTGATCCTGCTCCTGGCCGCCTTCTGGCTCCGCCATGCCACCGCCGACTGGGACCAGGGCCATCTGCTGCATCCCGATGAACGCTTCCTCTCCATGGTCACCGCCCGCCTGGAAACTCCCGGATCGATGCGCGAATTCTTTCAAACCTCCCGTTCACCGCTTAATCCGCACACCGCCGCCGACAGCCGTTTCGTCTACGGAACCCTCCCCGTCTTTCTCACCCACCGCGCGGTCACCCGCCTCGATTCGCCTGCTCTGGCCGACATCGCCCGCACCGGCCGCCGCCACGCCGCCCTCTGGTCCACCGCCACCGTGCTGCTGCTCCTTCTCTTTGCCCGACACCGGGTCAACACCCCCTTCGCCCTCTGGACCGGTGCCCTGGCCAGCCTTTCCGCTCTCTGCATCCAGCAGGCGCACTTCTACACCGTGGACAGCCCCGCCGCCTTTTTCAGCACTCTGACGCTGATTCTGGGCCTCACCGCCACCCGCGAAAATAAGCCCGCCCTCCTCCTGCCCGCCGGACTGAGCACCGGACTCGCCATGGCCTGCCGCCTCAATCTCGCCCTGCTCGGACTCTGGCTGACCGCCTGCGCCGTCAGCCTCGCCTTCCGCCGCCAGCAGCCCCGCGCGCTCCTGCTCCTGGCCGGAGCCGGCGGCCTGGCCCTGCTCGCCTTCCGCATCGCCCAGCCCTACGCCTTTCAGGCCGAAGGCTTTTTCCCCACCGGCCTCAACCCCGCCTGGCTCGACAGCCTGCGCATGGAACACGCCATCGTCCGCGGACAACTCGAAGTTCCTTACACCCTGCAATGGGTCAACCGACTGCCCGGCCTCTACCCGCTCGGGCAACTCGTTTTTTGGGGGCTGGGCGCTCCCCTCGGCCTCCTCGCGGTCGGCGGCGCGTTCTGGACCCTCTGGACGCTCCGCAACGATCCCGGTCACTGGGCGGTCCTGCTTGTACTCTGGCCGCTGATGCTCTTCGCGTTCCACAGTCAGTATTTCCTGCAAACCCTCCGCTATTTTCTTCCGGCCGCGCCCGCCCTGATTCTCTGCGGCAGCCTGATCGTGCAACGCCATACCCGGGGCCGCACCCGCACGCTGCTCTTTAGCGGACTCCTCCTGGCCACCGCCGTCCACACCTTCACCCTGCGCAGCATCCACCGGGCGCCCCACTCGCGCATCCAGGCCAGCGAATGGTTGCTGGAGCATCTCCCTCCCCACGCAAAGGTCACCTACGAAATCTGGGACGATCCCCTGCCCCTCCGTCTCCCCGGCCGCGAAGCCGCGCACGCCCGCAAAACCTTCACCGGGCTTCCCCTCAGCGACCCCGAAACCCCGGAAAAATGGCAGGGGATTCTCGAGGCCCTCGACCGGGCCGACGCGGTTGTCCTCAGCAGCAACCGCCTCTCCGCCGCCATCCCCCGGCTGCCCCTCCGCTATCCCGTCGCCACCCGCTACTACGAACTTCTGTTCTCCGGCGAACTCGGACTCGAACCCGTCGCCCGCTTTCACAGCCCACCCGCCCTTGGACCTTTACGCCTCAACACCCTCCGCGCGGAGGAGGCCTTCACCGTCTACGACAACCCCGAGGTGCTGATTTTCCGCAAAACCGGTCAATGGGACCGCGCCCTCGCCGAAGCCCGGCTTCTCGAAGGCATCGATTTCGGGCGCATTCCCGACGTACGTTTCACCGACGGCGGCCGCTGGAACAACGGGTGGTTCACCCCCGCCGAATGGGAAAAACGCCAAAACGCGCCGCCCTTCGCGTCCCGCTTCGATTCCCGCAGCATCGGTAACCGCACCCCCGTCCTCATTTGGACCCTGGTGCTTTTTCTCATCGGTCTCGCCGCCGCACCGGTCACCCACCTCCTCTTTCCCTCCCTGCCCGCGCACGGCCTCTTCCTCCGCCGACTTACCGGACTGCTCATCATTTCCCACGCGGCCTGGCTGCTTGCCGCCACCGGGCAGATTCCCTTCGGTCAGGCCATTCTCCTCGCCACCGCGATGCTCTTTCTGATCTCCGGCCTCCTCTTTGCCCTGCAGGGCGAAAGCCTGATCGCCTCCTTCCGCCGCAACCTGCGCGCCGCCCTCTTCGGCGAAGCCGTCTGGTGGGGCGTTTTTTTCGCCTTTCTCAGCCTCCGCTTTTTCCAGCCCGAACTCTGGCACCCCTGGGCCGGCGGCGAAAAACCCATGGACTTCGCTTTCCTCAATGCCACCGCGCAGACCGCCGAATTCCCGCCCCACAATCCCTGGCTCTCCGGTGCTTTCATCAATTACTACTACTACGGCTTTGTCCTCGTCGCCACCCTCATCCGCATGACCGGCATCAGCCCGGACACCGCCTACAACCTGGCTCTCCCCACCTTCGCCGCCTTTGCCGCCGGTGCCGTCCTCTCCCTCACCTGGGCCCTCCGCCCCCTCCTGCGCACCTGCCCCGGCCACCGGGGCCGCCGACGGACCGCCCTGCTGGCAGTCCTGCTGATTCTCGTCTGCGGAAATCTCGGTCAACTCCGCCACCTCGCCACCCGCGCCACCGGCCATCCGCGAGACGGCTACTGGCAGGCCAGCCGCGTCCTCCGCGTCCCCCCCGGCGACATCGAACCCATCACCGAATTCCCCTTCTTCAGCTTTCTCTACGGCGATCTGCACGCCCACGTTATGGCCCTGCCAATTGCCATGCTCGCCCTCCTCGCCGCCTGGCAGCTCCTCCGCCGGCCCGCCCTCCGCCATGCCCTCGTCTGCGGCGTTCTCCTCGGCACCCTCCGGGTCACCAACACCTGGGATTTCCCCGTTCAGGCCGCAATTTTCACCGCCGCCGCCTTCTTCCCGCTCTTCAAATCGCCCCGCCTTCTCACCGCCTGGCACGGGTTCGGCCGATGGACCGCCGGCCTCGCCCTCTCCCAGCTCGCCTTTCTGCCCTTCCACCTCAAAAACGCATCCTATCCCGTCCGTTTCCTGCTCTGGAACGGCCCGCGCGCTTCCGTCACCGACCTCTTTCTCGCGCACGGTCTCTTCCTGCTCCCGCTGGCCCTCACCCTGCCTGTGCTCCTCTGTGCGCCCGCCCTGCGCCGTGCCCCCCGTCCCCACCGCCTCTTCGCCGCAGCCCTCGGAGCCGGTGCCCTGCTCCTCATTCTTCTGCTCGAACTCGTCGTTCTCGACGGCGATATCGGCCGCATGAACACCGTCTTCAAATTCTACTACCAGATCTGGTGGATTCTCGGACTGCTCACCGCCCTCGCCGTCTCCGCCGCCCTC
>PXDP01000496.1 GCA_003565035.1 PVC group bacterium
AGACTTCCCGGTCATGAACGGCCTCTACGCCCAGGCCTTCGGCGATCACAAACCCGCCCGTTCCACGATCCAGGTTGCCGCCCTTCCCCTGGGCGCCCGCGTTGAAATCGAAGTCATCGCCGAGCTCTGATCCGCTCCGCGCACAAGACCGCCCTCAGGGCCGGTCTTTCGGATAAACCGGATGATAGGGACGATTGCGGTTCATCTCTTCGGTGAGCAGTCCCTGCATCAGGCGGAACCGCAAATCAGCGTGTTCAGCCTTATTCCAGAGATTCCGCACCTGATGCGGATCCGCCTCCATATCATACAGCTCGCCCCAGGCCGGATTGCTGTAAGCCACCAGCTTATAGTGGTCGGTGATGTACACCCGCTGGTTAAACGGACTGTCGTGAGGACGATCCTCCACCACCACAGCCTCCCGCACGCGATCCGCCTCCCCTTTCCATACCGGGGACTGGTCCACCCCCTGGAATTCCTGCACCGGGTCCAGTCCAGCCAGCGAGATCCAGGTCGGGGCTAAATCAATGAGCCCCTGCAGGGCGGTGGACTGACGGTTCTCGGGCAGATGGCCCGGCCAGCTCACCACCAGCGGCACCCGCAGCCCCTCCTCGTAAGGATACAGTTCTTTCCACCACAGACCGTGGTCGCCGAGAAACTCCCCGTGATCGGAGGTGAACACGATGATCGTGTTTTCCAGCTCTCCGGCCGCCTCCAACGCATCCAGAATCCGGCCGATATGATGATCCATCAGACTCACCATACCGTAATACGCCGCCGCATTCTGACGGGTCTCCTCCGGTGTGTAGGGCAGATGCGCCGCATTCGTGGCCTTTTCCGGTCCGCCCTCGGAATACGTCGCCGCATACTCCCCTGAGTTTTCCAGAATTTCTGAATAAAAAGGAGGCTTGTCCGCAAAACATTCCGGCTCCCCCGGCTTGAATCCAAATTCCGGCATCTCCGCCGGATCGTACATCGAGGCCCAGGGCTCCGGCACCATACAGGGATTGTGCGGATCCTGGAAATTTGCTGAAATATAAAAGGGTTTCCCCTCCACCTTCGCACGGTCCACCGCCCCAATGACCGTCTCTGCAATCCAGGCCGAATTATGAACATGTTCCGGCAAATCCCAGGCCCCGAACTGCGTGTAGCGGGTATGCCCAAAATAGCGGTCTGTATCGATCCCCCGCTCCTCCAGCCATACCCCGTAATGCATCCCGCAGGCATGCGCCTCGGCGCTGTGTCCAATGTTCAAATCCGCGTGCTCAAATCCATACCAGGGCCCGTGCCATTGCCGGTAATATTCCCGGTCATGAATGTGCGGCGCGCTCTCCGGACTTTCGGGATCATGACACGGATGCACATGACTTTTGCCAATCATGTGCGTATAATACCCGCCTTCGCGGAACACATCCGCCACCATGGGTGAAATCGACGGACGCAACGCCGTGAAATTGTGCATCGCCCCGTTAGCCGAAGGATACAGACCGCTCAAAAGCGACGCCCGGCAGGGCAGACAGACCGGCGTAGTCGGATAACTCCGTGTAAACACCGTTCCCCGCCGGGCCAGACGGTCCAGATTCGGAGTTTGAATGGCCGGATTCAACACCCCCAGGGTATCCGCGCGCTGCTGGTCGGAAATCAAAAAAAGAATATTCGGTTTCGGCATGTCTCAGTCTCCGGGTACAAATTGTTCGTGGATTAAGCCCTCAAACGCATTACCACCCGGACTCACAAAATTCACGTTGAAAAAGTGAGGTTCCACTTTTTCACCAATCTCCACGTCCCAGCCTTTGGGAAGCTGACCCACCATGCGGTGCGGGAGTTCCCGCGCATAAACCGGCGTCTCGCGTGTCAGCGTCATCTTCCCGCCCGCTCTGCGGATACGCGCCTCCGGTTCGTTCATCCCCCAGATACCGCGTTTCGCGGCCTTGGCCTCATTCTCCAGGGCCCGCAGACGCGTGCGGTGCAGTCGGGAGGGCGTACCGTCCGGCAGATCATCCCAGAATCCGTGAATGCGTGCCAAACCCGCCTCCACCAGCAATTCACACAACCAGCGGCCGTCCACCTTCACCATAGCATAAATGCGGTTCATTTGACTCGCCCCCCGCGCGTCCACATACTTCGTGTACACGTCAAAGGGTCCTTTCGATAACAAAGCATGGGTGAAGCGGTCCCCCAGATGCGCGCCCTCCACCACCTGCTCCACCGTCACCCCGAAATAATCCGCCTGCTCCTCAATCCGCTCAGGGAACCGCATATCCGTCTCCGGTGTGTCCACAAAATACAGCCGCAGGAGATAGCGACTCCGGTTGCGCCGGGTATGAAAACTGTCCCCGTCATTTCCCGGATGCTCCACCAGGCTCATATTGTCCAAATGCCGCCACTGTCGCTGAGCCTGGGCTACTCCCCCCCGCAACATCATCACAACAACAAGCAGACACCAAACGTTTCTCAAAATCATATCTTCATCATACCCCAAAACAGGCTCCAGACAAAACGTTTATCTCAGTTCATCTGTCCATCTTTCGTTTCCCCCTCATTTAAGTTTGCGATTTTCCAAATAATTCCTTAGGACTTCAAAAAATTCATCAGATTACGTTTCCCATGGTTTTCAGCTCCCACCTTTTTCTCTTCTGGTTCATGCCGGCCGTCCTGCTCGGCTACTACATCTGCCCCCCCAAAGGCCGGACCCTGTTTTTGACCCTGCTGAGCTATTTTTTTTATGGCTGGGCCAATCCACTCTTTGTGTTTCTCATGTTTTTCTCAACCGTGGTGGACTACGTCTGCGGTTTGGTCATCGCCGGCCCCGCCCGCGGCCCGAACGGGGAAATTGAAGCCCTCGACATCGGCACCCCGCGCACCCGCGCCCAGCGCACCGCCCTGCTGGTGTCCATTCTTACCAACCTCTCCCTGCTCGGCTTTTTCAAGTATTTCAACTTCTTTGCCGATTCCATCAACGAGATCGCCCTGCTCTTTGGAGCCGGGGCCCCGCTTTTTGAGCGCACCCTGAATGTGGTTCTCCCTCTCGGCATCAGCTTCTACACCTTTCAGTCCATGAGCTATTCGATCGACTGCTATCGCGGCGAGGCCAAAGCCATCCGCAAATTTGTCGATTTCTCCTGTTACGTCTCCCTTTTTCCCCAGCTCGTTGCGGGTCCCATCATCCGCTTTCAGGAAGTCGCCGACCAGATCATCACCCGCACCCACACCCCGGAAAAATTTGCCCGGGGGGTGGCCTTTTTCGCACTCGGAATGACCAAAAAAATCTGGCTCGCCAATCCCGCCGGCAACATCGCCGATCTGGTGTTCAACGCCGGGGCCGTCTCCACCGCCGATGCCTGGTACGGCACCCTCGCCTATGCCTTTCAGATCTACTTTGACTTCAGTGCCTACACCGACATGGCCATCGGACTCGGCCTGATGATCGGCTTTGTTTTCCCAAAAAACTTTGATTCGCCCTACCACGCCGCCTCAATCACCGAATTCTGGCGGCGCTGGCACATTTCCCTCTCCACCTGGCTGCGCGAATACCTCTACATTCCCCTCGGCGGCAACCGTCGCGGGGTCCACCGCACCTACATCAACCTCGCCCTGGTCATGCTCATCGGCGGTCTCTGGCACGGCGCCGCCTGGACGTTTGTCGTCTGGGGCGGAATTCACGGACTCTTTCTCGCCCTCGAACGTGCCTTCAAACCCAAACTCCCCCGCCTGCTGGGCAAAGCGGTGACCTTTTTCATTGTCTGCATCGCCTGGGTCTTTTTCCGCGCCAATACCGTGCGGGACGCCTTCCGCATGATCGCCACCCTCTTCGGACTTGGCGGCGAAGACCGCGCCGCCCTCATCAGCGGTCAGCTTTACAGCCCCTATTTTCTTCTCAGCATGGCCGCCGCCGCCCTCATCACCTGGTTCGCGCCGCAAACCTGGGACTGGACCCGCAAGCTGCCTCCCTGGAAAATCGCCCTCACCCTGCTGGCCCTTTTCGCTTCCGCCGGCTACATGACCATCCAGGCCTTCAACCCATTCATCTACTTTATTTTCTAAGACCTATTCCCCATGGCACATCCCATCCCCATTCCTGAACGAGAAGCCCAGGCCAAACGTGAAATCGGCCACACCGAGCTGCGGCCGAACGGTGCCTGG
>PXDP01000106.1 GCA_003565035.1 PVC group bacterium
CATTGGCTTGTACTTTTGTTTTCATCGTTCTATGTACAGAGGACTTTCACCTCATAAGTTCACGCCCATGCCGGGCATACACCATAAAACCCACCGAACCGAGAGTACTCGGTCCGGTGGTTTGAGACGTTGAACAAAAAAAATCATGAATAGTACAAATACTTCCCTGAACCCGAAATCGGATTGGACATCACGGGCATTGATTGAACCAAATAGATCTAACCGGCTGGTTTTGGGCCAGAAAATGTTAATCGCATCTGTCTTTATGTACATATCGCTGGGGTTAGCAGCCAATTACCTCCAGTTTTTATGGGCAGCTATTTTCTTTATTTTCTTATTATTATTTACTGTGGTTGGAATGATGACTGTCATTCAGGGGGCGAACTTTGGAAAAGCAACAAAAAACCTATTGTATCTATCCATTGCATTACCTCCATTCTGCCTACTCGGGTTTGTTTATTTAAATCATTATGCTACACAAAAACTTCGAGCAGCTGGATATCGGGTAGGAATCTTTGGTGCTAAAAGAAGCGTCTAACGATTCCCGCCTCCGAACAAGTCGGAGCGGGTCAGCGTAAAGCCATTCAAAATAATGACCCTTGACATGATACCATTCCGTAGTATCGTTTTTCCTGAATGAACAAGAAAAACCAACGACCCTCAGCTTGATCCAAGAGCGGCCGGAAAGGTCGGATATTCCATGGAGGGATATCGAGCGCGTGATCGTCGCTTTGGGTGGCGAGGTTACGGAAGGTCGTGGTTCAAGAGTGCGGATACACCTGAATGGGGTACGCGCTGTGTTCCACCGTCCCCATCCGGAACGTGTGACGGACAAAGGTGCCGTCAGTTCCATGAGAAAATTTTTAACCGAAGCCGAGGTGATATCATGATGGAATACAAAGGATATGTTGGACAGGTCGGGTTTGATGATGATGCGAACATTTTTCATGGCGAAGTCATCAATCTCCGGGATGTTGTGACGTTTCAAGGATCAACTGTACAGGAATTGCGAAAAGCATTCGAGGAGTCCGTCGACGATTATCTGGAGTTTTGTGCAGAGCGCGGAGAATCTCCTGAAAAGCCCTATTCTGGTAAATTCATGTTGAGGCTTGAGCCTGAACTTCACAAAATGCTGGCGATACGAGCCCGAAAAGAACGGAAAAGTCTGAATGCCTGGGTTCATGACACCTTGGCACACGCCACAAAATAAAACTCTCAACAATCCCCGCCTTCGAACGAGTCGGAGCGGGTAGGCGTTGCGTAGTAAACTGGGGGAACTGAAGCGTTTCATCAAAATGTGTCAACGGATCTTCCCGGCCATGGGCATACACCCCTTCCGGGATACGTCCTTTTCCTTTTCTCCAGTCTTGCCCCCGTCCGTGGTATCGATATGAACGCTTTATGACCTCACCTGCTGACCGCATCACCGAACTCCGCCAAACCCTGCTGGATCACAACCACCGCTATTATGTGCTGGCCGAGCCCTCCATCTCCGACCGCGAATACGATGCTCTGCTCGAAGAGCTGAGCACCCTTGAAGCCGCCCATCCCGAATTCGACGATCCCGATTCCCCCACCCAACGCGTCGGCGGAACCCCCATCGACGGTTTTGTCACCCGCCCCCATGCCGTCCCCATGATTTCCCTGGCCAACAGCTACAATCTCGAAGATGTCATGGCCTACCATCAGCGAACCTGCAAACTTCTCGGCAATCAGTCCTTCCGATACGTCGTCGAACCCAAAATCGACGGTGTGGCCGTCTCCCTCCGCTACGAAAACGGACAACTCGTGCAGGCCCTCAGCCGCGGCGACGGACGCGAAGGCGACGACCTCACCCAAAACATCCGCACCCTGCGTTCCATCCCCCTGCGCCTCCGCACCGACAGCCCTCCCGAAATCCTCGAAGTCCGCGGCGAAGTCTACATGACCCGCGACGGCTTTCAAACCCTCAACCTCGAACGTCAGACCGCCGGACTCAATGTCTTCGCGAACCCGCGCAATGCCGCCGCCGGCTCCCTCAAACTTCTCGATGCCCGATTGGTCGCCCAACGCCCCCTCGATGCCATTTGGTATGGCATTGGCGAAACCCGGGGCATCTCCTTCGAGACCCATCTCGAACTCCTGGAAACTCTGAAACGCTTTGGGTTCCGCACCCCCGCCAAAATCTGGACCTGCGAAAGTGCGGACGAACTGGAACACGCGCTGCTCGAACTCCAGAACGAGAAACAAACCTTTCCCTTCGAAATGGACGGCGCGGTCATCAAGGTCAACGAACGCAAATACTACGACGAACTCGGCAGCACCGCCAAAAGCCCCCGCTGGGCCGTGGCCTACAAATACGAACCCGAACAGGCCGAAACCCGCCTGCTCGACATCACCGTACAGGTCGGACGTACCGGGGTGCTCACCCCCGTGGCCGAACTCGAACCCGTGCTGGTTTCCGGCTCCACCGTCAGCCGCGCCACCCTCCACAACTGGGAGGAAATGGAACGCAAAGACATCCGCATCGGCGACAGCGTGATCATCGAGAAAGCAGGAGAAATCATTCCCGCCGTGGTCCGGGTGCTCCTCGAAAAACGACCTGCGGACGCACGCGCCCTGCCCCCGCCCACCGAATGCCCCGCCTGCGGCGGTCCTGTCCACCGCCGGGAAGGCGAAGTCGCCTGGCGCTGCGAAAACCCCGCCTGTCCCGCCAAAGGCCTCAGCCGGCTCAAACACTTTGTCAGCCGCCGTTGTATGGACATCGACAACGTGGGCGAGGAACTCCTCAAAGTTCTGCTCACCGAAGGCCTCATCCGCGAACCCGCCGATCTCTATCACCTCGCCGAACACCGTGAACAACTGCTCACCCTGGAGCGCATGGCCGAAAAATCCGTCGAGAATCTGCTAACCGGCATCGAAAACAGCAAAGACCGGGATCTCTGGCGGATCCTGCACGCCCTCGGCATTCCCCAGGTCGGCGAACGCACCGCACAAAGCCTGGAGGAGCATTTCGACAGTCTGGACGCCCTCGCCGCCGCCAACGAGGAAACCCTCACTGCCATTGCCGACATCGGACCGATTGTCGCCCGCAGCATCATCAGCTTTTTCGCCCTGCCCGAAAACCAGCAGCACATCGATGACCTGCGCGAGACAGGCGTCAATCTCACCCGTAAAACCAAAGTAGCGCCAAGCACCGAAAGCCCACTCTCCGGCAAAACCGTCGTCATTACCGGCACCCTCCCCACCCTCAGCCGCGACGAAGCCAAAGACCTCCTCCGCAAGCTGGGCGCCAACGTCACTGGCAGCGTCTCTTCCAAAACCGACATCCTCCTCGCCGGCGAAGATGCCGGCAGCAAGCTCGCCAAAGCGCAAAAACTTGGAGTGCCCGTTTGGGATGAAACGAAGTTGAGAGAACAAATATAGAAATTCCGATGATCGGAAAAGCGTCCTAAGACGTTTCCGATCATCGGAAAATTCGTTTTGGCAAAAAGGGCGTATCGCCCTCCGCCGTTTATTCAGCGGTGCGGGTCAGCAGATAGTTGTCGACCTGCGGAAGCATTTTGTAGATGGCATCGTCGATGGCCAGGCGAAGAATACGGCCTTCATCGCCTTCCTGAAGCTGCAGATTGGCGTCCGCGCCGGTGGAGACACCGAGAACCTGCACGTTGAAGCCGCCGATGCTGTCGGTGCGCGTGTACTCGGAGAATTGCGCGGCGACGATCTCGCCGCTGCTGGGATCGACAAGCCGCAAATCAATGCCGCATTCCACATCGATGCGGGAGTTGCGGTTACTGAAGTCAAACGCACCCAGCGCACCGCCAAAGGGAATCTGCGTGCGGCCGATGCCGAAGTTACTGGAACTCTGGGAGGCCTGGACCCGGAAACTGGTCACCCGGCCGATGAGCAGATAATCCACCCCGCGCACTTCGCCCATCTGTGCCATTTCATCAAAGCGGACAATGCCTTCGAGTTCCTGCTCTTTCAGAAGCTGCTCCAGCTGAGCGCGCTCAATCACACCAAAACGTCCGGTGTTCATCAGCAGCGTGGTGGCCTGATCGGCGGCCACCACATTCATGCCTTCCACCACGCCCTGCCGGGTGTCCACCTGGAACATGGGCACGCCCACGCGCACACGCTGAATGCCGGCGGG
>PXDP01000261.1 GCA_003565035.1 PVC group bacterium
ACCGCCAAGGCGTAGACGGTTGGCCCGAACAAATCTCCTCCGGCTCCGATCCACAGGCCGATGCAGATCGTCAGGAGCATCAGCATCAGACTTACCCGCCAGGGCGGGACCGGACGGGGGGACTGGCGGTCACCGGGATGATCGAGCCATTCGCTCCAGAGGACGTTGGGAAGGAGCCAGCCCATTCGGTACAGCATCCATTCCGGATGAAACAGCTCCGGATCCAGGGCGGGCAGCAGGGCCCAGCCGAGGACGACGCAGGGGAGTTTGAGGGCGGGAATGTCCTGAAGGCGTCTGCGGCCGGGCAGCAGAGGGCGGGCGTAGGCGGCGGCGAACAGGGCATAGCCGCCGGCCGCGAGGCGCGTGTGGGCCGGAACCCGGGTGAGGGCGAAGAGCATCCCGAGGAGGGTCAGCACGATGAGGCCGCGCTGGAGCCGGGCGTGGCGTTCCAGCCAGGCGCAGCGGTCCGGGGAGTTGATGCGGTCTTCGGGTGAAAACCCGCCGGTGCGGTCGAGTCCGTACACGGCCACGGCGGCGCAGAAGACTAGAAACTGCAGGGCGGGGGCGGTTTCCACGCCCCGCCAGCGGGCGGCGCTGAGGAGAAAGCCCCAGGCGATCAACCCGACATGCAGGTTGAGATAGAGGAGGGGCTTAATCGAGGGATTTGAAGAAATCGTTTCCTTTGTCATCCACAACGATGAAGGCGGGGAAGTTTTCGACTCTGATCTTGCGGATGGCCTCCATGCCGAGTTCGGGGAAGGCGACGGTTTCGACTTCGCGGATGTTGTCCTGGGCAAGGATGGCGGCGGGACCGCCGATGGACCCGAGATAAAAGCCGCCGTTGGCTTTGCAGGCGTCGGTGACGGCCTGACTCCGGTTACCTTTGGCGAGCATCACCAGACTGCCGCCAAGCGGCTGGAATTCGGGCACATAGCTGTCCATGCGTCCGGCGGTGGTGGGGCCAAAGCTGCCGCTGGGCATGCCTTCCGGGGTTTTGGCGGGACCGGCGTAGTAGATGGGATGGTTTTTGAAGTACCCGGGCATGGGCTCGCCGGCATCGATCATTTCTTTGATTTTGGCATGGGCGATGTCGCGGGCGACGATGA
Organism: PVC group bacterium; assembly: GCA_003565035.1. GTDB lineage: Bacteria > Verrucomicrobiota > Kiritimatiellia > SS1-B-03-39 > UBA6053 > PXAS01. Next base: position 1,107 of record PXDP01000261.1, read on the forward strand.
GGGTGCCGTTGAGGTTGAGCCGGGTTTTGATGGGGAAGCGGCTGAGGGTTTCGCGGACTTTGTCCATGCCCTGATCAAGATCGACGGTGACCGGCGGGGCCATGTCGGGGGCGGCGTCGGGAAGATAGTTTTCAGGGTGGTATTCCAGTTGTTCCAGGAAGAGCCCGTCGCGGGTGATTTTGGCTTTGATGTTGCGGTCGGCACTGCAACTCACCCCGAGCCCGACGGGGCAGGAGGCGGCGTGGCGGGGCATGCGGATGACCCGTATATCGTGGGCGAAATATTTGCCGCCGAACTGGGCACCGACTTTGGATTTCATGGCGATATCGCCAACGCGTTTTTCCCATTCGAGGTCGCGGAAGGCGCGGCCGCCTGGGCTGCCGGTGGTGGGGAGGGCATCGAGATAGCCGCAGGAGGCGAGTTTGGTGAGTTTGGTGCAGGTTTCGGCACTGGTGCCGCCAATCACGATGGCAATATGATAGGGAGGACAGGCGGCGGTGCCGAGATCCATGAGTTTTTCGGTGACGAATTTCTCCAGCGATTTTTCATTCAGCAGGCTTTTGGTCTGCTGATAAAGAAAGGTTTTGTTGGCGGAGCCGCCGCCTTTGGCCACGAAGAGGAATTTGTACGCTTCGCCGGGCTCGGCGAGGATATCGATCTGTGCGGGCAGATTGGTGCGGGTGTTCTGCTCCTCGAACATGCTCAGCGGCGCGATTTGGGAGTAGCGGAGATTTTTTTCCTGATAGGTTTCGTACACGCCGCGGGAAAGGGCTTCGGCATCGTCCCCGCCGGTCCAGACCTGCTGGCCTTTTTTGGCGAAGATGATGGGGGTGCCGGTGTCCTGACAGGAGGGAAGCTGACCGCCTTTGGCGACCACGGCATTCTGAAGAAGCGTGTAGATGACAAAACGATCGTTGTCGCTGGCCTCGGGGTCGTTCAACTCACGGGCGAGCATTTCCAGGTGGGAGGCGCGGAGGAAAAAGGAGACGTCACTGAAGGCGGCCTTGGAGAGAACGGTGAGTGCCTTGGGATCAATCTTGAGCATCGGTTTGCCCTCAAATTCGCCGACGCTGACGTAGTCGGAGGTGAGCTTGCGGTACTGGGTGGTGTCTTCGCCAAATTGAAGGGTGGGTTCGTAGTTGTAGGGTTCCATATCAATCTTTCCTGTTGAGAGTGCTTTTTTCTAACTGTGAAATTCTTGACGGTTTGTCAATGGCGGAGAGGCCGCAGGGAGGAAGATAAACCACCGATTTCACCGATATACACCGATGGCTGTGAGGCAAGAGGCTTAGAGCAGATTCAACTGCGGCAGGTTTTTAAAATGACGATCTCTGGTATACAAAAATAGATTATGCTGCTCCACCAGGGAGGCGATCCAAAGATCATTTGTGGGGATGGGGGTCCCCTGTTCACGAAGTTGGCGAAAGAGCCGTGCATACCAAAAGCACGTGGCTTCATCCTGCAGGAGGACATGGACCCGTTTCTCGTTGAGAAATTTATTGAGAACCGCCTCGTTTTTGCGGGCCAACGTACCGCAGGCAAACCCAGCACGCAGTTCGCCCAGCACAGGCAAGGGTAAAAAAATCGCTTCAGCACATTGAAGCGTATGTACAGCATCCGGATGACCCGCGCAGAAATCCCGGTAACGGTTCGTGTCCAGTGCCACCCTCATTTCCACAGTTCCACATCCACTTTCCGCATATCCTCCAAGGCTTTTTCGCAGGCTGAATCCTCGACCCACGTTCCTGCATACCCATCTAAATCATGAAAGACCCGTTCTTCAGTAACCCCTAAGCCTATTTGGAGCACTTCCAAAGCGGTTTCGTTTAGACTGGTGCCGTAAACAGCAGCTTTTTCCCGCAAAAGCCGGTCTGTTTGCTCCGGTACTCCACGCACGGTGTACTGTATGGTTTCGTTTCTTCTTTTGCTCATGCCTGCATGATAAGCAGGCGTTGCCTGCATGTCAAGCCACGTCGGCAAGGAGGGCTTCGCGCCGGTCGGCCTCCTCTCCGGTCAGTCCGGAGCAGACGAGCCAGGGGGTGATGCCGCAGAGGGCGCGGCCCACGGCTTCGAGGTGGGTGAAATCTTCCCGCTGATCATATGCATCGGGAGCGGTTTCGACGGGCAGATCCGCGTGCAGGGTTTGGCGGGCCAGTGCGCGGAAAACCGGATGAACCACGCGGTGGAGGGTGTTGACCCAGTACAGGCGGGTTTTGTCGGGGGCGTTGTGCATAGTGCTTTTTCCCTGAAAGTATAAATACGGTATGTTGTTCAAGCAGTGGAGCGATCCAAAACATGATTTTCAAGGCTTCATATCCACCTTCCGCATATTCTCCAAGGTTTTTTATCACGCATCATGTATTGCGAAGCAGGCTCAGATTTTTCAACATTCCGCTTGGAAACCTGCGTTTATGCGATCATAAAATATCCCGACCCCTCCGGGTCAGGATGATGTTAAAATGAACGTGCACTCCAAAAATCTGAACCGGGCCATGCTGGAACTTTTTGAGCCGGGGCTGAGCCTGGCTTCGTTCCCGGTGCGGTGCAGCCGGTTCGCCCACCGGCTGATCGACTGTGATTTGTCCGCTTTTGCGGGGTACACGCCGTCCACCGGAGAATTGACGGTGGAGTTTGATGGACGGACTCCGGGGATGATGCACTGTTTGGAGGGATTTGTGCGGTACATGTCGAAATATCCCTTCACCGATTTTGATCCGCGGTCGACGGACTGGAAGCCCTTTGTGCGGGAGCAATTTGTGACCCTGCGGCAGTTCCGGGAGCTGGATGTGTACCGGGAAGGGCTGCGTCATGCGGGGATTTCGGATCACAGCGCCATTCCGATCCGGACCTCCGAGGGGAAGATCCTCTATCTGGGGGTTGAACGGGGTGACGGAGGCACTTTCCGGGAGGCGGACGTGGAGATATTGAAACTGATGCAGCCCCATCTGGAGAACGCGCGGGCACTGGCGCTTGCCCGGGAGGCGGTGAGATCGGAAGAGCGTC
>PXDP01000155.1 GCA_003565035.1 PVC group bacterium
CCGCAGAAACTTTGGCAATGTGATGGAGCACTCCCAGGCAGGTGATGAGGTCAATACTGGTGTCAGACAACGGCAGGGGGCCGTTCGCCGAGGCGGGGATGTAGGTGCATGGCTTTCCCATAAGTTCTGTGGTTCCTGCCATTTGCGGGGAGGATTCATAGAGGGTAATGTGTCCGATCCGGTTGGCGATAGGGCGAAGCTCCTCGCCTTTACCGGCCCCGAAGGCCAGGACATTTGCAAAAATCCGGTCCGGAAGATGCGCGAAGCCGTACCGCCGGTTAATCTCGTGGTACGGATACCCTTTTGCCGGTTGCAGTTGATCATAAGCCTCCCGCTCTTCTTCAAACCATCTCTGCCGCTCTGCGGCGGAGAGCGTTTCGCCATAGGGGTTCTTTTGGGGGGACTTATGGGGGTGCTTTTGGGGATATTCTTGTGGATACTCTTGGACCATATGCATGTAAACAGACCGATGTCTATCCCGTCCAGACTGCGGGGGGATTTTTTGTAACGTCATTAAAAAATGTTTTTTCTTTTCTTTAAGCGCAGAATCAGCAACAATCTCGATCTGCAGGCAGAGTCTGCCTGATTTTAAACTCCAAAGGAAGGAAAAATGAAATGAATTGGTATATAAAGCCTGGCCATCATGGTTCCCTCCATTGCCGTCAGTGCCCGCCGTCTGCATGACATTAACAAAAGCGGCTGGCTTCAGCTTCTGGGCCTGATTCCGCTGATCGGCTTAATTATCTCACCCATGCAATCTTCTTTAAGCGCCACAAAAATTCTCATCGGTCTGAACGCGGCCGTCTATCTGCTGGTGTATGTCCTGATGCCGGGCCAGGAAAATCTCTGGAATCTCCTGCCGTTGTATTTTCCGGGGAATGATTTGTACCGCCCCTGGCAGTTTGTCACCAGTCTGTTTATGCATGCCAATACGGGGCACCTGTTTTTCAACATGTTTGCTCTGTTCTCTTTTGGCAGTCTTCTGGAACGGATTTGGGGGGCGAAGCGCTTTGTCATTTTTTATCTGGTGGTGGGACTGGGGGCCGGATTTATTTATACCGCTGTGAATCAGATTGAGTTCCGCTCGTTGCGCGGGAACATGATGGAGGCGGGATTTCAATCGGAACAGCTGGATGCGGTCGGCGAATTTTCCGAACCCCGCTCCTTCGCGCTGCGACTGCTGCAGCAGAATCCGGCGGCGTTTCAGAACATTGAACCGGAAACTGTGATGGACCTGTTTATGACGTATCACATTCCCGTGGTGGGTGCCTCCGGCGCAATTTATGGCATTTTAACTGCATTTGGTCTGTTATTTCCCAATGCGAAACTCAGTCTCCTGTTTTTGCCGGTTCCGATTGCGGCCAAGTATTTTATCCCCGCGCTGCTGCTCATGGATTTGTTCTCCGGTGTGACCGGTTTTTCTTTGTTTGGCGGCGGAATTGCCCATTTTGCTCACCTGGGCGGGGCACTGATCGGATTCCTTTTAATGCTGCTTTGGAAAAAAGAGCTGTCTGGGATTGACCGCACGGTTCAATTCAGCTAAGAGCACTCTCCTCTTTCGGAGAGGTGCCAGAGTGGTCGAATGGGCTCGCCTGGAAAGCGTGTGTGCCTTGAAAAAGGTACCGAGGGTTCGAATCCCTCCCTCTCCGCCATTTTTATACAACCCGCTTATCTTTAAGGATTTGCGGGTTTTTTTGTGTATGCGGTCGCCAATGCCGACCCGCGGAAGCCGGGAGGAGCTGGACGTGAATTCAGTCGTGATGTCCCGCAATTGCGGGTTGTATAAAATGCAGGACTGGCTGGTTCCGGTGCTGTGATCGGTTGACAAGTCGGCTTTGTCTGGTCATGTTTGGGGGATGAAACGGAATGCTTTTTTATTGATCCCTTTGGTGATGGCGGCGTTCGCTGTATTGGCGGAGGCCCCGGAGGATGTGCGGGCGCGTCTGGAGCGGGCGGAGGAGGATGTGGCACTGGCTTTGGCGACGGAAGCCCGGATCGCGGAGCGCCTGGCGGCACTTGAGGCCGATCCGGAGGCTTCGGAGGAGGCTTTGGCGGCCATGCGGGTCTATTTGGAGGAGGTTTCGCAAATGCGCGCCGGCTTTGAGGCGACGCTGCATGCACTGGAGGCACTGGCGGCGGAGGTGCCGGATCCCCAGGTGGCGGAGGGTATGCGTTCGTTTTCGGAATCCCTGGCGGCACTGCCGGAAGCCGAGGGAGAGGATACGGAGCTGGCGCGGATGATCGCGGAGTTTGATGCGTCGCTTTCCGAATTTGACGGGGTCATGCATGATCATTTGGCCTCGCTTCGCAACCGGATGGACCGGAGGTTGAGCACGGGCGCAGCGGAAGCGGGGCCCCGGGCGAGGGCGGCGGCGGAGGCGGCGGAACTGCTGCGGAGTATGGGCGTGGATCCCGGGGGAAGCGCTGAAGAGAACGGAGCGGCCCGTCCTCAGACCCGCACCGCGCCAAGCGGGGGCGGGGAATCGGTCTCCGCACCGGAGCCGGGGGGCGGAACCGTCGGCGGAGGGCGGCGGAATGAGGACATTGTGGCCCGTCAGCTTCGCGAAGCGGCGGAACGTGAAACGGATCCGGAACTGAGGGAAAAATTGTGGAAAGAATACGAAGCGTATCTCGACGGGCGCTCCTGAGTCTGGGCGCACTGACGGTTCTGCTGCTGCAAACCGGATGTCCTTCCACCCGTGCACCGCGGGGGATGCAGGCCACCTCGCTGCATGAGGCCATGCAGCCGTTTTCGCCGGAGGAGCGACTGAATGTGGGGATCGAAATTTTTTCGCCCGGTGACACCTCCCCGGCGGCGCTGGAGGAGCAGACCACTAACGAGCAGATCCGCAAGGCGGAAACGCATTTTATTCCCATGCATTTGAAGAACACCATGGATGCCTCCAACTATTGGGGTGAAATTCGGGTGGTGCCTCCGGGCGCGCGCGGGGTGGATCTGATTGTGCGGGGGGAGATTTTGCGGTCCAATGGCGTAGAGTTGCGGGTGCGGATTGAAGCGGAGGATTCGCAGGGTTACACATGGCTGACCCGCACGTACTCGGAGGCGGGCCGCACGCGGGGATTCCAGGAGGCACAGACTGCGGCGGTCGATCCGTTTCAGAATTTGTACAATGCCATTGCCAACGATTTGGCGGCGGTGCGGCGGCGTATGGATGGCTTTGAGGTGAAAACCCTTCGACGTTCCACCGAAATGGCGTTTGCGGCGGAGATTGTGCCGGAGGCGTTCGGGGAATATATCCGCCGGACACCCGACGGAAAGCTGGAGGTGGTCCGGCTTCCGGCGGAGGATGATCCGACCTGGCGGCGGGTGGAACAGATTTCTGTGCGCAATGAGATGTTTTATGATGCGCTTCATGCCTCCTTTGAACCGTTTTATTTGGGACTTTGGCCTTCGTATCTGGAGTGGCGCAGTTCCAACCTGGTGGAGCAGACCGCCATCCGCAATGCGAACCGGCAGGGCCTCCAGCAGGCGGCCGCGGGCATTGTCATGATCGCCACCGCGATCCTGCTGGAGGTGAATGACGCACGGGGCTCCAGCACGCTGCGGGATGTTCTGATCCTGGGCGGCACCCAGGTGATTATCAACGGGGTGAATGTGTCTCAGCGCACGGAGTTTCACGAGGCCGCGCTGCAGGAGCTGGCGGATTCGTTTGGCACCGAAGCGCGTACGACGGTGGTGGAACTGGAGGGGCAGACGGTCCAACTGACCGGAACCGTGGAGGAGCAGATGACGCAGTGGCGGGAGATGCTGCGGCGGTTGCACGCGGCGGAAACGGGACGGCCGGGAGACGCACCGTAAATGGATGACGATGTTTTTGTTCCGGCGGATTTGAATGATGCCCGCGGGAAGCCTTCCGGCGGTGGCGGTCCTTCACGGGGCCCGCTCTGGGCGGCGCTGGTGGTCCTGTTGTTGGGGTTGGGGCTTATTGTCTGGTTTGGGCGGCGCACGCCGGAGGCCCCTCCGCCTCGGCCCACCCCGGTGCCGGTGGTGCCCACGCCAACCCCGGATCCTGCCCTTCGTCTGGAGGCGGAGGCTCTGAATGAACGCCTGGTTGCCGCGCTGCAGCCTTTGCGCGGGTCG
>PXDP01000196.1 GCA_003565035.1 PVC group bacterium
AAGATCGAGGGCAATCAAATCCATTTCCGGGTTCCCCTGCCGCAATCGATTGTGGAGGAGCACGGAGGCGGCAGCGTCATCGGAGGGGAGTCCTGGGCGCGTGCTCGGCAAATCGGCATTGAGGATCTCAGTGTGGTGTCCAACTACAATAACCTGGTGCCCGGCATTATTCGCATGGAGCCCGGACGTATTTACGAAAGTGATATGTGGGACAACCTCATGCACGGGATTAATTTGAACTGGTGTGAGGACAGTTGGGTGCGGCGCGTCACGGTGATGCACACCTCCCGGTCCGCCGTCATGCTGACCTGGTGCCGCTACACTACGGTCCGTGACTCGGAATCGATCAACCCGATTTCGCCGATTACGGGCACGATGCGCTATTCCTTCCGCAACAACAATTCGCAGATGGTTCTTTATTACAACTGCTTTGCCGAGCGGGGACGGCATGACTTTGTGACCGGCGCCCGCGAGAGCGGCCCGATTGCTTTTGTCCGGGGGCGGACCGATGGGGCCGTAGGGCCCAGTGAGACCCATCACCGCTGGTCAACCGGTGTTCTGTTTGATTCGATCACGATGGAGAACGGAACCGGCGGCCTGCAGGTCATCAATCGCGGTGGTTCCGGCAGCGGCCATGGCTGGAGCGGTGCAAACGGCGTGATCTGGAATTCTTCCGCGCCGTCTATCCGGGTCCAGAACCCGCCCACACCCGAGCAGAATTTCGCAGTGGGCAGCCGGTCCCCAAATCTTGGAGGGAACGGGTTTATCCTGAACAGCGGGAATCCGCTGGAATCGCAGAGCCTGTTTGTTCAACAGCTCATTGACCGGAAGGGGCAGCAACACGCCCTCGATGTCGGATTCGTAAATGACTGGATCATCCCTGAGTAAATTATAACCTATACTACGGAGTAAAGACATGAAAACGATGAATACGATAAAACCTATGAAATACCGTCCCGCATTCACACAGGTTAAAAAATGTGCCGCAACGGCATCCATGGTCCTTGCACTTACCGCCGGCGCGTACGGTCAAACAGAGCCCAAGGTTCCCTTTGACCTGGAGAAATTCCAACCCGTGCTCTCTCAATCCAGGCTGCACAGCCCTCGTACCGGTGGTAATATTGCGGTGAGAGCGGGAAGGTTCCAAAATTACGAACTTCCCGGGCGTTTTTACCTGGGGGAAGACGGGACGACGATGGTGCTGGGGACCACCCGCAGTGACCGTGACAGGAGTGAACTTCGGCATAACGCCACTTGGCCGGTGACCGAAGGGGAGGTACACTACTCCGCGCGGTTGCGGTTTGATGCGCTTGTTCCTGAAGGAGAGGGCTGGAAAAGAAGACGTCTTCACTTTGTGCAGGTCTATATTCCGCGTATTCCATTGGGCCCGGCGGTTTTGATAAACGCGAGGCCAATTCAAGATGGCAAGGAGGACCATCTTTGGGCCTGGGTGCAAGGAGGTGAGACGCACGATCTTGGGCCCCGGCCTGATGGCTTCTTCAACTTGGATCTCCGTATCAAGGATGGGGAAGTGCGGGTATACATTAATCATGAGTTGAAGGCTGAGGATCATCTTCTTGCGTTTAAAGGTCAAGGGCGGAGAGCTTTCTTTAAGACCGGTGCGTATCATCGGGGCATCGAACCCCATAAGGTTGAGTTTGAATCGCTGTCGATCACCACGCCATAATCGATGCAGAGCACGCAATGTCCAGTCATGTCCGTTGGATTTTTCCGCCTCAGATGTGGAGTGATTTTAACCAAATAGCTGCCTGAACGATGAAATTTTCTTTTGCATTTAAATACGCTGAAACAGTTGCCGCTATGTGTTCGTTGATCATAGTGCTGATCTGCGGCGCGTGCGTACCCGCAAGGGACTCTTTCAGCAAGAATGGCGCATCCGATGAGGATCATCTCCCGGCCGCGCCATCCGGCAGTCTGTCTGATGTGGATAGCCACCCGGACTCCCAATCCGAAATCGGTGCTGCGGAGGATGTTCAATCCGAAGAGGATTCTGCCACGGCTGCGTTATCTCTGGAGCACCTTCTGAATGATATCCAGCCCCATATGGATACCATTTCGCCCTCTGTGGAGGACATTGCGAATGACCTGAGATCCGTTGAAACGCTTTTGAGTGCCTTTTCAGAGAGCGCCGATTCGATCAGTGATAACCAAACGGCAAACAACCAGGTTGTATCCAACCAAACTGTTCCCAACCAGACCGTAAACAACCGCCAGGCCCGTAACGCTAGGGTTCCCTATGATCTGGAGGCGTTCCGGCCTGTGCTCTCTCAATCCCGGCTGCACAGCCCCGCAACCAGTGGGAATATCGCAGTGAGAAGAGGGCAGTTCAGAGGATATGAACTTGCTGACCGTTTTTTCCTCGGGGAAAGTGGAACGACGTTGGTCATGGGGACGACGGACGGCAACCGAAGCCGCGAACGGTCTGAGCTTCGTCATAATTCCAATTGGACGTTCGGTGAGGGTGAACAGCGTTTTTCCGCACGGTTGCGCTTCGACAAGCCGGTCCCTCTTGGAGGTCAAAGATCGCGTCTCCACTTTATGCAGATTTTTGCGATGAGTCCGAGAAGGGGGCCTACGGTATTGCTCTCCTGGGCGGGAAGCTGGGAGACGCGCGGGAGGGATGACAATCTGACCGCCTTTATCCGGGGCAGTGGCCATCACAATCTCGGACGCCGTCCCGAAGGGTTTTTCGATGTTGATCTTGTTGTCCGTGACGGGAGATTGCAAATCCGTATCAATAATGAACTGAAGGTTGATGAGGATGTATCCCATCTGAACGGCACAACTGCCTATTTTAAAGCCGGAACCTATAACCGGGGCATCCGACAACCCCAGACGGTTGAATTTGAATCGCTGTCCATCACCACCCCCTAAGGAACCTATGAAATCGAATTCCGCATTCACACGCAGCCAAAAATTGGCTGCAGTTCTGCCCATGGTCTTAGTGCTTGCCTTCAGCGCGCACGGCCAATCCAATCGGGCCAGCGTTCCCTTTGATCTGCCGCAGTTCAAACCGGTTCTTTCTCAATGCAGGCTGCAAAGTCCTTCGACCTCACCGGCCACGGTCTCCCGGGGAAGATTCCAGGGGTACTCCTCTCCCGGGCGTTTTTACCTGGGGGAGGGCGGCACATCGATGGTTCTGGCGACCACCAACAGTGGACGGGACCGGACTGAACTTCGGCATAACGCCAGTTGGTCGGTGATGGGTGAGGAAAAACACCTCTCCGCCCGGTTGCGCTTCGACAAGCCCGCGACGGTTGGGGGGAAAGCGCGTCTTCACATCATGCAGATCTTCAGTACGGGAGAGACAAGTGGCCCAATGGTGTTGATCAGTTGGTCGGGCGACGGGAATAACGACCGTATTCAGGCCTACGTGCGGGGCAGTAAGACACACGATCTTGGCCGCCGTCCGAATGGATTCTTCGACTTGGATGTTCGTGTAAAAGAGGGGGTTTTACGAATATACATTGATAATCAGTTAAAGGTTGAAGATGATCTTTCCAAGTTTGCAGCCTCCAGTGTATATTTTAAAACCGGCGTATATCAGAGGGGCATCAAACCCCATGCGGTTGAGTACGAATCGCTGACAATTACCACACCGTAAGGATATATTTTTCAGAAGGCGACATATGTTCAAAGTCAAAAATTGCAGTTTTATGAAGACGGTTGTGGCTCTGGCCGCAGTCCTGGGATTGGCGAGACCGCTGTGTGCGAAAGCGGCGGAATCGCTGCGGCCCAACATTATTTTTATTCTGGCCGATGATCTGGGGCAGGGAGATCTCAGCTTTCTCGGGCAGACGAAGTTCCAGACGCCCCATATCGACCGCCTGGCGGCCGAGGGCATGTACTTTTCGCGGCACTATTCCGGGTCAACGGTCTGCGCGCCGTCGCGCTCCTGTCTGATGACCGGTCAGCACACAGGGAGTACCTATGTGCGGGCCAACGGTCCGTTCCGGTTGCGCACCGGAGATCAGGATGTGACCGTGGCCCAGGTGCTCCAGTCCGCCGGATACCGCACCGGCTTGATCGGCAAGGTCGTCACGGGCAGCAGTGTGCCCC
>PXDP01000405.1 GCA_003565035.1 PVC group bacterium
CATCAGTCAGCCAGGACACCAGCAGTGCCGCGGTCAGGAGAAGAAGACCGATGAAGGCCAGTTTCTGCAGAACACTCTTGCGCTGTTTATTGTACTGCATTTGGACGAAATTCTGCCATTCTGCAGGAGTGTAATTCCATTGAATCAGGCGTTTTTTTCCATTTAACAGGTCCCTGATGCTTTTGAACTGTCCCAGAAAGGCCAAAGCGCTGACAGCACCGCTCAAGGATAGAAAAATACCAACTAAAAAAGCGGCGAAACCAAAATCGCCCTGCCCCCAGATCCCGTACAGGTGAGGCATGAACATCATGGCTGCGCCTAGAAGAGCCAGGACCAGGCAGCAGGAAAGAATTGTGCCGATACTGCTGTCTGTCGCACTTGGACTGGAAGACTCCTTACTGTTCCTGCTCCAGGCCAGCCCCGCAACCGCAAGCAGGATCAGGGCCGAAAGAATTGCATACATGCGCAGGGGATACTTATCCTGCCAACTGATCCCGGCCTCCAAAACATCCACCGGCCTCAGCCAGACAAGACTCAGATAATGCATTCCGGAGCCGTCGTTCAACATCAGATAAAGGGGCTTGTTATGCTCTTGCGGCCACTGAAGAGGCCATTCAGACAGCCCCAGGAAAACCTCGCTGCCTTGATCCAGCTCCATGAGAACAGAATCCCAGACCCGGGAATCCTGCATATCTGCTTCCAGGACCCTTCCCCGCATGGAAGTGGTTATAAACTCATCCAGGGGAAGTCCATGAAGATCGCGGCGCATGTTGTCCCTTCTGAGAGCCATGCTCGGAGTCAATATAGCCGGGTTATAAGGACGATGAAACTGCTCGTATCGCTTTTCCCAGTCCACCTTTTCCAGCCTGACCAACTGCTGCTGCGGGTACCACCAGGCTAAAAGCATAACAATGACTATGGCCGAGAAAAAAATTTTTTGCACCTGCAACCTCCTGCCCCTGAGTTTATTTTTTTATGATGGAACCAGACATTCTAGTCCTTGACTGGACTATGTAAAAACAAGGTATCTGTTTAAAAAAATAAGAGATCATGGCCACGTAACCGTTCAGGGGGATCCAAATGCCTGCTTGGGGACAGCCCCCGCTACTTGCTGATTAGATTAATTAAAGGTTGTATATCTTTGCCATTGACAGTGATTTTGCCCTGCTGGTTGCTTTCTATTCTCAGATGATGCGAGGTTGTGCCCTCATCCTGAACCTGCTCTTCTGCTACGAGCTTGATGAATGACACTATGGCCTCAAGGATTTCCACATCCTCCTGGTTGTCCATAAGACTGGCAATGACCTCAACCAGATAATCAAGTCCCTGAATATCCAGGACGCTGTCCACCAGCAGTATATGGAATTGCCCTGTCTCCGGCAATTCCTGTTCCTGAATATAAGCAAGCCCTTTCAGTCTAATTTCAGCATCTGGAAAGCCAACATCAAGGCCTTAAATTTCAAGCTGAGAGTCATTCCTGGATAGAATCTCCAATATCACAGGGCCGGAAACTTGAGCCCCCATAACAGGGCCGATGATTTCCATCACTGGAATCCTGGAGATTCTAAGCCCCAGGCTGAAATTTTCGGGAGTAAGTTCCGGTGGAACCTCGTCTATTTTCTCCAGTCCGGCATGCTGATAGTTAAGGTAAAGGCTCGGGATCAATTCCTTCAGACCAGATAATGACAAGTTTATGACCAGGCCGTCCAGACCTGAAAAGTGTATTTTTTCATGACTGCCCTGTACTTCCAGAGCCTTAAATTCATCGGCCATTACTGAAGTCCAGCTAATCAGACAAAGAGACGTTATTACAAAAACACTCATTTTTTTTGTCAACATAATCAACTCCATCATTGCATGCTTTGCATATACGAACAATTGTTTCAGGATAATCTGGGTACAAAATATTCCATTACGCAATCTCTTCTGTATTTCTATAGTTGCTCCAGTTCTTTGTCTTCATTCTGCACTTCAGTCAGTTGTCTCTACAACCAGCGCACCATGTTTCAGTTTTTTGTCAGTACAGAGCATAGTCATATTTGCATATACCTCTGATATCTTTAATGGTGAAAATATTTCAAAGGCTTAATGCTCACTAAAAGATCAGGAAGCGATTGGAAATTCAATGCGCTTTGCAAGCTGGATTCTCCGTAATAGACAGAGCTCCACATCTCACTGTATTCCGAGGTGCTCAAGAATAGGGTTCAGGGTCTCTGCCGGGCAAGCGCCCGCATCCTGAGGCAGCTCAAACTCCAGGCTGTCCAGGACGCTGCTGAGGTCGCCGTGTTTTTCCAGCCACTGGGAATGGACGCGTATGGTCAAAAAGACCGGATTATTGCCGGAAAGACAGGCCTCAAAGATTTTTCTGATGGAAAAACCATCTTCAAAGTCCTGTTGTACAATGATCACTGGATATCCGAAAAACTCGTCCCGGGATGCTGCGATTTCTTCCGGATCAAGTCGAAGGAGTCGGTCAAGATCCTCCCGGGCGCGCCTGCCGGTTTTGATCTCAAAATATGTATAGGGAGAGTCATAAGTCTGGATGCGGAAATAATCCGAGCGGTTCCAGTTGCGGTCCATACCCTGAGGTATGCGCATGCGCAGCATGGAATCCAGGCCGCTGGTGTATGGAATTTCATCGATAAAGGCTTCGGGATCTGCGGCCCGGGCTGTCTCTACGATTTCCCTGGTCTGCCTGAGGGCCGCGTCCGGAGACTCTCCTGCAAAAGTTGCGGTGAAAACCAGGTAACGCCCGGCCTCGCTCGGGGTGCGGGCCAGCAGAATATGTCCCACGGCATGGATCTCGCCCTGTTCGTATTCCATGCTTTCCCGGGCAATGTATTGCTCAAAGGTTTTGTTCCCGAGCATGACCGTATCCGGAAGAAGCTGCACATGTTCTTCATCCACCATGCCAAGATTGGCGCGCTTTTCCAGCCCAACGAATATAAAGAGCCCCAGGGGCTCATCGAACATGTAATCGGTAAACATCCTTTCCCATTCAGGATCGCCTAACCCAAACTCATCTTCTTCATCCGCAATAACCTTCAAGTTTTCCGGAGCCTGGAAACTAATCCCTAGAGCACTGTATTCCTTCATGGCCCTGGAAGTTGGAGCATGCACCGGGGGCTGTTTTGAAGCAGTCCTGGGGGCAGCTGCTTTTTCTTCTTGAATTGCCTGTTCACGGTGTTCAAGTTCAGCGCTTACATCTGGAGAGACTTTCGTTTCCTCGTCCAGGGTCATGATTGAAACCAACTCCTTAAGGATATCCTGTTCATGCGGGCTGAAGTTCATCTGACCCTGCTCTGAGCTGTGCAACCAGGCCTGGAGTTCTTCCCGGTCAGCGGACAGCAAATCCATTTCCTGACCTCTCAGGGCCACGGCCGCCTGCATAAAGCCATCAGGCAGCAGACCGTAAGCCCCAAGTGCGCGAACCGTGAGCTTGCCTTGTTCTTGCAGCTCCTGAAGTTCCTGGGCGAATTCTGTTGTTTCCGTCTGCACAGGAATCTGGTCTTGTAAGGCCTCCAGATACCAGATGCGAATACTCTGCATGTCAGCGGTCATGATGCTTTGCCCATCCGGGGCATAGGAGACATGTACAGGCTGATATTGCACTTCATTGCTTTCGCCTCCGGGCAGGGCGGCAGTCAGTTCACCCGATGCAACATCCAGTATATGAAAACGATCCCATGAACCCCGGCTGATCACGATGATGGAGGCTCCATCCGGAGAGAACCGCGGATTTCTCCAGCTCCGATATGCGGTCTCATCCCACCGCTGGATGACTTCACCGCTGCTGATATCCCAGACCTCCATGCCGTCGTGGGCTACGGAGACGACCCTTGCGCCGTCTTTGGAAATGGCGATTGTCGGCTCGCGTTCATGACGTTCGTGCAGCAGCAACTGCTCACCTGTATCAGCATCAAAAACTTGGATTTTACCATCGTCATCCGCAGTGAGGATGCGGGTGCCGTCGCTGGAAAAAACGAGCTCAACGGTCCGGGTGGAGACCTCTGCCAGATGGACAGCCAGATCCCCGCTCATGGCGTCGAATATTTCCAGAGACCAGTCGTTTCTGAC
>PXDP01000277.1 GCA_003565035.1 PVC group bacterium
GAACTCTGGCCGTACCCCATGGGGACGGCGAGCAACACGATGATACAGAATACAGCGGTGATTTTCATCATGCCTCTATTCTCCCCCGGTTGGCCTGCGGGGTAAAGACAAAACGGATGATTCTTGCCGTGACCCTTTCACTTCCCCTAATAGTTCACCTAACCGATCCAAGGACTTTTTCAGCATACTTTCCGGCCTTCAAATTGGCTTCAAACCCATCGCCAATCCGTGACCTGTTTCATGCGGATTGGGCCATCCAAGATTACACTTTTCCGCGCGACTTCGATTTCCAAATGCAGCAAAAAACGCGAAAACCCTAATAAAAATATCAGGGTCCACAAAAAATAAAGTGCTTAGCCGTGCATTTGGGGAAAACTGTAAATCAACAATTTTACATACTAATGTATTATTATATAAAGCCATTAAGGGGCTTTATCTTTCAATAATTCTGCGGTTCCTTGCTCCCTGAATTCAGCTTCGAATCAAGTTATAGATACGTGAGCCAGACGGCTCGCTAAGCCCGCCCTCATCCGGCGGGTTTTTTCGTGCCCATACCCTGAACCCCATGGAGTATCCCCATGCCTAATCTCTGTTGCAACCTGCTGTCCATTCCCCCGCGCCCGGGAGTGCTCAGTGCCCACATCGATACCGTCATCCGCAGCCTGCGCGGCCCCAACGGCCCCCTCGATTTCGAGACCATCCTCCCCATCCCCGCCGACCTCCAGGACATCCACCGGGGCGGCACGCTGATTGACGGAGAGTACCACACCCGCTGGCGGGAGGAACGTTTACCGGACGGAGACGTGAAGAAGCTTCCCATCTCCCCCTCCGACCTCGTCCGTTTCCGAAAGGAGTACAGGGCCGACAATCCCCTGGAATGGTCCATCCTCCACTGGGGCACCAAATGGAATGCGGAAACCTACGATGCCGACTGGGACTTCAACGCCATCCGCTTCGACACGGCCTGGACTCCTCCCCGAAAATTCGTGCAGGCCCTCAGCCGCAAGTTTCCCGATCTTCAGCTCGAACTCTGCTACGTCGAGCCCGGTTGTGAAATGAATAGCCGGATCATCTTCTATCGTGGCGAGGAATGGCAGCGTGAAGATTATTTCATGGAATCCGATTCCGGGCGCGAAAACGCGGAGCGGGTGGGGATCTCCCTGCCCGAGCCGGAAGATGAACCCGAACCCGTGGGAGCCTGAACCGTGTATAGCCCCAAAATCGACGAAGCCCTGATCCGCCCCCTGTATTTCACCGCCAAGGACCAGCGAAAACCCATGACCCAACTCGTATCCGAGCTGATCTTCGAGGCCCTGGTGGCCCGGGAGATCCCCGACGAAGCCGCACAGTACCTCGACGTGGCCCGGTTCAAATACCGTACTCAAACCCAAGAACCCGAAACCCGAAAGAAGGCCGCATGATCTTCCGCCTCACCCGAACCCAATGCCTCGCCGGGGGCCCGGATCCCCTCCGGGCCCTCGCCTTTTTCGAGCAGCTTCACGGCCACCCGCTCGTCCGCCTCCCGCGCATCCCCGCCGCCGGTGGGTACCCCGGATGCACCTGTCTGGACTTCGAGGGCGGGTACTTCGCCATGCCCCTCCACGATGCCGACAATAATCCCGGCCCCGTCCGCTGGCAGGTTCTGTACTCGCACGGACTCGCCGTCCCCGGACTTCACCTGCGTCACCTGCTGGGCCGCCCCGTGACCGGCATCGGATTCTTCTGCGTCAACCGCAAGGAAGGCCAGGGATTTCTCCCCTACATCCGGCTGGGGGACGACGCCCACCTCGTCTGCACCACAGACATTGGCGGCGGCGTGATCTCCCTCGAACGGGAAGAGCGCACCGAACTGCTTCACTTCACGATTCCACAATAAACCATAACAAATCCGAAAGGAGGCTCTTATGCCCAATCCAAACGTACTCCGTATCCGTTTCTCCGAAGTTGAACACCACGGGGATCTCGACACCTGCATTCAGGACCTCGGTCGTTCCGGGGCCACTGTCCTCGACCACCAGCTCGACGAGGACGCAGAGGAAGCCGTGGTTCACGTCACGGTCACCGACTATATGGACTTCCGCCTGCGCTTCGAAAAAACGGACAGCGCCGACTTCTGCGAGTCCATGGGCTGGATCAAGCGGGAGGCCCCCAATGCGACTCCGTAAACTCACCCGTGCTGAAATCGAATCCTGCGGCGCGGCGATGCCTGAAACGATGGCCTTCCACGACAAGCTCATCGGCGCGAAACTGCTCCGCGTCACTGCCCGCCGGGGATACAACCCCCAAACTGTTCTTCATCTTGAGCACGGGGTCACGTTGTCCACCCAGTTCGACGACGAGGGCAACCCCGGCCAAACTGAATGGGAGATCACCGACGCGGAAGGTCGCCAGTACCGCTCCGTCCAGATCCGCTCTCTCCGGGGAAAATCCGTCGCATCCATCGGATACTTCGGTGACCCTGAGAATGATCTCCGCCCCGTGATTCCCTATGTTGAATTCGCGGGACAGTTCTGCGTCTGCGCCACGTGCCCGGCGGGCGGGGCCGTCATCGTCCATCACCGTGCCGAACAGAGCCGGTGGGACCTCTTTTGTGAACTCAAACCCAAACCCCGAAAGGGACCTAACCATGCCTGTTACCATCCCCGGCCATGAACTCCACCTCGCGCTCACCGGACTGCGCAAGATCGTGACGAAGAAAACCTCGATTCCGGCCCTGTCCCACGTCTTCGTCTCCGCACACATCGGCTCCGGCTGTACCCTCACCGGATCTGATTTGGACGCCTATGCCACCTACCGCGTGCATGATGTCCACGGCGAAATCAGCGACTTTCAATCCCTGATCCCGCTCGATGCCCTCATGCGCCTTGTCAAAAGTGCCCAACGCGACCGGGTCACCCTCAACCCCGTCTCCGGCAATCGCCTGGGGGTGATTCTCGACGGTCCGCTGGGCCAGCGCAAGCACTTCCTCAACACCCTGCCTGCTGACGAGTACGTGGATCTGCCCAATACGATTCCCGTGCAGGACTGCGCCCCCGGTTTGCTCACTGCCTACCAGAAGGCCGCTCCCTTCGCCTCCACCGACGAAACGAGAATGGTGCTCAATGGTGTTCGCCTGGACGTGGAGGAGTCGGGAGTCCACCGCATCGTCACCACGGACGGACGTCGTCTCTGCGCCTTGGGCGTGGCGGATCTCCCCCTGGAAACTTCGGTCACCCTGCCCATGCTGAAATTCCTGCTCTGGAACAAGCTGGAGGACACCTGCGCCCTGGGGGCGGACGACAACCGCTTCCAGCTCAGCATCGGTCCCTGGACGGTCAACAGCCGTCTGATCGAAGGCCAATACCCCACCTGGCGGCAGGTCGTTCCGGGTGAGCCCGGTGCGGACAGCTTCACGTTGAACGAGGCCGACATGCCGATGTTCCGCGAGGCGGTGCAAACCCTGCCCATCCGCTACCCCGAAAGCACCGAGGCCCCGCTTCTCCTCCGGGAGGTCGGCGGACAACTGGAGCTGTCGGCCACCGACGAGGACGGAAACGTCACTGTGCGCGTGCTGCCCAACTCCAAGGTCAGCCCCGGACTGCAAATCTCCGTCAACCGCAATAAGCTCAAGCAGGCGGCGGAAATCGGCTTCACCACCTGGAACATGGAGGGGGACTTGAATCCTCTGATGTCCCGGGAAGGGGACAACCTCCATGTCCTCATGCCCCTTCGCATCGACGGCGTCGGCAAGGTGCCGGTGCCCGCCGAAGAGAAACAGGATCAGACCGATCCGTCTGATCAGACAGATACTCCCGAACCCGAAACCTCCCAACCCGCAACCCCCAACCCAAAGGAACCCATGTCCATGAATCCCCCCGAATACGACCCGACCGACGCCGAAGACACGCCCGACAAAGTCGTCGACTTCCCGGCCCCGGAACCGCAGGAACCCGAGACCCTCGAAGATCTGCTGGGGATGGTGCAGGACGCCCGGAGCCAAGTCCGCGACCTCAACAAGTCACTCGGCAACATCGCTTCGTTCATCCGCAGCCAGCGGAAACAGGACAAGCAACTCCGCA
>PXDP01000271.1 GCA_003565035.1 PVC group bacterium
CGTAAGCCCGGGGTCAGCGACGAAGGAGCGCAGCCCCGGGATCGCAGATCCAACCCATATGCGCCCCGGACGGGGTGCGGGTAAAACCGGAACCCATGCACTGCATCACCCGCACCCCGTCCGGGGCGCACATACCCATTTCCTGAATTCCCGGGGCTGCAGTCGTTCCTCCTTTGCCCCGGGCTACCTGCGTTGCCCCCGTCCGGGGGCTTGAAGACTCATCTTTTTTCCGATCGGAATCAAAAAACAACCCGTTTCCGATGATCGGAAACGGGTTGCCCCACAAAAAGAATGACGAATGGGGGATGACGAGTGGCGGCGGGCGGAAAGCGAATTCGTCAGACAGGAGACCTGTCCGATCCTGCCGCCACCGGTTCGTCACCCAGGCTCAAGATCTGCGGCGGAAGAGCAGCAGACTCCCCAGCGCAATCCCCACCAAAGCGAGCGTGCCGGGCTCGGGGATGGCGGTCAGGGCAATATTATCGATGTTGGTGCGGTGGTCATCGCTCCAGTTCGCTGTTCCACCCAGAAAAGTGAGACGAACCCTGGCATCAGATGCTCCGTTCAGAGCGGTTCCAAAGTTAATTGTATGGAGATTCCAGCTACCCTGGGTGATGTCGACGGCACTGCCAAGATCTGAGAAGGTATCCCCTCCATCCGTGGAGTAGCTGGCCTGATACTGATCCACGGCCTGTGTGGCAATTCGATTGATGGCAAAGGACATCTCAACGGGCAGCGTGATGCTGCTTGCATCAAAGCTGATCGTGGCGGTGGCATTTCTTGACCGAAAACCCCGACTGAAAGCAAAAGAATTTCCAGCTTCCTGGGGATCATTGACCAGATCATTTACAGTGGTTCCTTCAGCGCGAATGCCAAACGTGGTTGTGCTTGCTGTATCTACAAGGACCATACTAAGCTCGGCCGTCTGTTGACTGCCGGCGTTCGGGCTGAAAGTTAAAGGGGTGTTCACCAGGGGATTGGTGACCGGTTCCTCATTAAAATCCCAAAAGGCAATTAAATCCGCCGTCCCGATCTGTGTGAGACCGAGGCAAAGAAGAAAAGCACATAGTTTTGGATGTCTCATAATCATAGTTCCTGTTTGTGGGTTTGCATTTGTGAAAAGAGTCCTTTACGATATGAGTTAAGAATAACCGATTCCGTCCGTTCCGTAAATGCATGCAATCGCAAATTGAGTGCATATATGCGCAATACCCTGATCGGAATCCTAGCCTTAACCGCAGGTTTCGGTCTGGTGGATGATGCTCAAATTGCCGGGATTCCCCGGGTGTTTTACCAGAGTCCCCGGGGGGATCAGCAGCTCACGCTGGTGCGTGGTTCCAGCACGGCACTATGCCCGCTATGTGCTCAATACCGAAGAGCTGGCCCTCGAACTGGACGAGCTGGTGCGCGAATCCGGGGTGACTCCGTTTCTGCACACAACTCCTACCGCATGTAGGACGGCGGATCGATTATGAAGTGAGCCGGGAAAGCGACGCTGTCATCCTTGGCCGCAAACAGCGGTGAGGCGCACGTCATCCGCCGCCGGTCCGACGAAAATGCGGAAACTGGGTGCGTAGTGGTCCCAGGCATTGGCATTTTCATTCCAGAAGCGGAGGGAGTCGGGTCCGAAGTTGAAGCGGATCCGCTCCTCCCGGCCGGGTTCCAGGTGTACCTTGGCAAAGTTCATGAGTTCGATCCCGCCTGCGGCGGCCTCGCGGTAGCACTGCACCACCTCCATGCCCGCTCGGTCCCCGGTGTTGGCCAGGGTGAGTTCCACCTGCAGCATGTTGGGGTTCGTGGTATCTACATGGAGATCGCGGTATGCAAAGCGTGTGTAGCTGAGGCCGTGTCCGAGGGCGAAGAGCGGAGCGGGTCCTTCGCCCTGATGCCAGCGGGTGCCGTGCTTGCGGCCTTCGGTGTATTCGACATGATAGGGTCCGTAGGCGTCGTTCGCGTGGGCGGCGACATCCTCGAGGCATTTGGGCCAGGAGAAGGGGAGATGCCCGGAGGGGTTCACCCTGCCCAACAGAATATCCGCGAGGGCGCGGCCGCCATCCTGACCCGGATACCAGGCCTGAAGCACCGCCGGCACCCGGTCCAGCCAGGGAAGTTCCACAGCAGAACCGCCGAAAAGTACTACCACCAGCTTTGGATTCACAGCGGCAAGCTGTTCGATGAGGTCATTCTGACCGCCAGGGAGGTCCATGCTGTGGCGGTCGGTGCCTTCGCAGTCCTGGAAGTGATTGGTGCCGCCGCAGAAGATCACCGCGTCCGCGTGCCGGGCCTTTTCCACCACATCGGCAAAAGGATTTTCGGCGTGGGTCTCTTTGGCACCGGGCGGCACCCAGCCGAAGCGGAAGCCCTGGGCATGCATTTTGGGACGGTAGTCCAGTTGGATCTCCACCGCTTTGCCCGCCTCCAGGGTCACAGCCTCGGTGGTGAGCACGGCGCTGGTGAGGTCCCAGACGGTGGAGACGACGGCTCCGTCGACCTTCAGTTCGAAATAATCACCGCCGTCGCAGGCCAGTTTGTATCGACCGGAAGTTTCCGGCGTGAGGGTGGTGGTCCAGCGGACCATCCAGTCGCCTACGGCCCGGCCGGGGAGGGGGCACACGTCCGCCGCGATGTGCGGCACCGCGTCCACACTGGTGCGCACGGGTTCGCCTTCAGCACTGCGGTTATCGAAGACCTCGCAGCGCCATCCGCGAATGCCCGCGTGGTCGGCCACGCCCAGACAGGCGACGGGCACGGGCTCGATGCCCGCCGGGGGTACGGGATAGCCCTGTACATATTCTATGTCCACGCCATCGCCCAGTGCCTCGCGCAGCCCCTGGAGGGGAGTGATTTCGTATTCAGCGAGCACACCCGAGGAGCCTCCGCCCTCGGCGTGCGACTGGTCGGCATTATCGCCCACCACCAGCAGCCGCTTCAGCGCGGGTGCCTCCAGGGGGAGGAGGGGACCGTCGTTTTTCAGGAGTACGATGGCCTCTTCCGCGATGCGCCGGGCGGCGGCGCGGTGTTTGTCGCAAAGACGCAGGCCCTGCGAGCGTTGCGGATCTCCCACCTTGAGGGCGGCATAGACGCGCAGCACCCGGCGGGCCTTTTCGTCCAGCAGATCTTCTGAATAGGTGCCGTCTTCCAGGCCATCGCGGAAGGGTTTGTCCAGAAAGAGACGGTCCAGATTTCCGCCCATTTCCACATCCATGCCGTTGCGGACGGCCTCGTCGGTGTTCGTCACCCCGCCCCAGTCGCAGACCGTGAAGCCTTCAAAGCCCCATTCGTCCTTCAGGATTTCCTGGAGCAGCAGTTGATGCTGACAGCAGAACTGTCCCCGGAATTTGTTGTACGCGCCCATCACGGTGAGACAGCCGCCGCGGGTGACCACCAGTTCGAAGGCGGTGAGATAGAGTTCGCGCAGGGTCGCGTCATCCGCTTCCACGTTCACTTTGTTCCGGTTGAGTTCCTGATTATTGAGCGCGTAGTGTTTCACGGAGCCCGCGACCCCGTGTTCCTGCACGCCCATGGAGACGGCCACGGCCAGGGGGGCGACGTGCAGGGGATCCTCGCCGATGTATTCAAAATTCCGTCCGCAGAGCGGGGTGCGGATGAGGTTGATGCCGGGACCGAGAATGACATCCTTGCCGCGGGCGCGGGTTTCCGCGCCGAGCACATCGCCGAAATCGTGCGCCCGGGCCACGCTCCAGGTGGCACCGAGGGCGATGCCCACGGGCAGGTAGGTGGTGGCGTCGTCCACGCCGCCCAGCGGCACGAATTCGTTGCGGCGTAATTCGCGGCGCACCCCGTGGGGACCGTCGGACATGGTGAGTTCCGGGAGACCCAGCCGCGGCACCCCGGCGATGGTGAAGATGGAATTCGCGTGACAAAGCCCCAGTTTCTCCTCGCGGGTCATTTGCCCCAGCCAGCGTTCGGCTTGTGCATGAATATCGGCGGCAAGGGAAACGGAGGGAAGATGGAAGGGAGTCTGAATGTCGATCATGGGATGATGATATAGTACGATTTTGGCGGGGGGTCAATCAAGGATACGTGTGGC
>PXDP01000025.1 GCA_003565035.1 PVC group bacterium
CATTCTGCAGAAAGTGACCGGGGTTCTTTCCCCGGCATTCTTCGAGGGTGTATCCTGTCAGATCCAGAAAGGAATCGTTGGCCCATATGATGTTCCGCTTTGCATCGGTGATCAGAATACCGCTCATGGACCGTTTCGCGATCAGCGGCAGCAGGTGCTGCAGGTCCAGATCCATTTGGGGGGAGAAAAGAGACATGATGCGTTCAGCGAAAGGTGATGCGGAGCCAGAAGGAAATGAAGGGTAGTTTTATTTTGCCGTGGCAGGCGTGATAAAACCACTGCCGCCGGAAAAGGGAGCTGAAAAGGGTCCAGCATTTAAAATAAAACTGACGGTTGTAGCGGATATCGATAGGCTGTTCCATCCGCCGGTGGAGCATGACCCGGGTGAGGGCTTTTTGATCCCAGAAGGGGTCCTGATCCTCCAGGGCTTCGGCAAACACATCCGCAATCGCGTCATCCGGATGATAAATCAGCACGCCGCTGTTCATCTGATAGGGAAGTTTGTCGGGCACGCCGCCGATTTTTCCGGGGGGGATCATCGGAAGGGCGGGGGCGTCTTTGGCGATGAGAATGTCGGAATCCAGAAAGCAGATTTGGTCGTAGTCCCGCCACCAGCCGCATTCGGGCAGCAGCAGTTTCTGCCAGGTGTATTTTTTCCCGGGGAGTTCCCGGACGGGTTCGGTGAGAATTTTCAGATCGTAGCCATGCTTTTCGCAGTACCGCTCCAGGCGGGTTCGGGACATGCGGTTGAAATTTTCCAGGTAGGCTTCGCCAATGACAATCGAGACGACACAGGTTTTGGGAGAAGATGAATTCATGGTGTTGACCGGGAGGCGCGTGAAAATTTCGGAAGTTTCTCCATCCAGCGTGAAATCCTGAGGATGGTCTGTTCAATGGCGAGGATCACAAAAGGGGTTTCGTTTCCTTTGGAGAAGTTCATGACCGCGGTCATGGCCGGGACTTCGGCCTGAATCAGCAGATCGATGCCTCGCCGTAAATCGCGGTAATAGGTTTGTTTTTCCCGGGCGACCAGGAGCACGGCATCCGAGCAGCGGCAGGCAAAGGCGGTGAGTTCATCCTCAAAAGCGCCGGCATCCACCACCACCATGGCGTAGCGCGCTTTCAAATCCTCCAGCAGAGCCCGGTAGCCCTCCAGTTCTTCGGGCCGTCCGGTTCCGTCGGAGGGCATCAGGTCGATGTCGCGCTCCGGATCGTGAAGCAGGGCGGTTTCCAGAAGATCGCTTTGGCTCAGGACGTGTTCAAGGCCTGTCTCCACCGGCCGGTTCAGCAGCGCGGCCAGTCCGGGGGAGCCGGGATTCAGTTCGAGCAGGACTACGGATCCGCCGAGACCGCGCAGGGCATGGGCGAGATTGATGCCGAGGGAGGTGATGCCGGAGTTGGGGTGGAGGCCGGCCAGGGTGATCACCTGACTGCCGTGCATTGCATGGTCATGTTCAAAGCGCGCGGCCAGTTCCCGCACCGCCCGGGTGGCGGGATGGGCGGGGTGATTGAGGGTGGCATGCACAAAGTCGGGGTGTTCATGGACGGCGGAGACAAACGAGGCGATCGGGTCCGGTCCGGGGCCGCCGAGGGCCAGTTCGATTTCGCGGGAACTCCGCAGGCGGTTGTCGAGGAATTCGTACAGAAACACCGGGGCGGTGACAACGCCGAAGCCCAGCACCGCGGCCACCATGAGCAACTGGAGGGCGCTGCTGCTGGAGGGGCTTGTCGGGGTGCCGGCCGGCTTGTCGATGGAAACCCGGATGGGGGTTTTCGCCTCCATTTCCGTGTCATCAATCCGGGTGTTCAGGGATTCCAGCCGGTCGCGCAACTGATTGCGCAGAAATTCCGGGCTGGAGGCCTGAAAGATGGCCAGAGAAATCCGGGCGGCCTCCTCCTGAGCCTCCTGAAGACGGTCCCGGAGCACCTCCGTACTTTTGGCGGCCGCTTCATAGGCCGAGGTGGCGAGCAGCACCTGAACATCCAGCTCATAGGTTTGTTTTTCGAACAGGTTGCGGATGGTGTGATCATTGACCTGCTGTTTATATTCCTCCAGAAAGCGGTTCATGGCGCTCATACGTTCTTCAACGTAAATGCGGTCGGGGTTTTCCGGGCGCAGTCCGTCGATGGTGGAGCGCAGTTGCTGAAGCTGCTCATAGGTCCACTGCTCAATGCGGTTGATCCCGAAGTTGTCGGCAACCCGCTCGTCCGCGAAAGGCTGAAGGCTGAGGGCGCGGATGTGTTCCCGGTCCGCGATCACTTTCTCCATTTGGGCGTTGGCCTCGGCTTTGCGGGAGAAGGCCTCCCAGTAAAGGCGCTGAATTTGATCCACCTTGTTCAAGTGATTGTTATAGCCTTCATGCAGAAAGGCCTTGTTTCCGGCCGTTTCCGCCAGGGCCATAAGCCGGGCCTCCTCCACCGCGAGCCGCCCGCTGATTTTTTCGCGTTCCTCCAGCAGATAGTCGAGTCTCCGCTGATAGGTGAGTTCGAATTCCCGCTGGAGTTTTTCGATGTACACTTCCATCAGGGTGTTGAGAAGGGGGGCGATGCCTTCAGGGCTGTCGTTGGTGATCCGCAGGGTGACCAGGTAGGTGCGGGGAACTTCGCGGACCCGGATCCGCTGCATGGCCCGGAAGGGATTGGCGGGGTGACCGGGGCGGCTGCGGAGAAAATCCGGCTGTTCTTCCAGAGGCAGACGGCGGATAGTTTCTTCGATGACATCCTGGGAGGTCATTCGGGTGATCTGGGTCCGGGTCCAGTCGCCGAGGTTGCCGGGAATGGGATCGCGTTCGCGGCCGGTGAGGGTGGGTTCTTTGGCGGGATTGATGAGAATGACCGCGTCGGCTTCATACACCGGCCGGGCCCGGGGGAGCAGGACCGCCGCGAGCACCAGGGTCAGTACGGTTCCCGCGCCGAGCAGAAAGGGCCCCCGGCGCAGTGCAAACTGAATCGGATTGAAGGGCTTCCGTTTTTTGCCTTTGGCCAGGTGGTCGAGGCGGCGGGTGAGGGTGGCGTCGTTCATCAGTCGCTGGTCCGGTTAATAAAGCCTTCCTGGCCCCAGATCCGGTTGCGGAGTTCGGCCATGGCACCGAAGGCTTCGGCGGTGTTAATGCCGAAGTCCACCGCGCGCATCCCCGGCAGGAGCTGGGTGATAAAGGTGTTGAAACTGCCCATGCCGCTGCGGCCCACCAGAACGATGTCTCCGTCACTCAGAACGTAATTTTTCCGCAAATCCCCTTTGCGGACCATCTCCTGCAGGTTAATCTGTTCCACAACCCCGCGGCCGTCCACGGAGCGGACGAGGAACACCTTCCGTTGGTCGGCATTGGGTGTCGGACCGCCAGCCTGCATGACCGCATCCAGCAGGGTCACTTGCGAGCGCAGCACCAGAACGCCGGGCACAGGAACCTCGCCCAGAATGTAGGCGACCTGGTCCTCGCTCTGCGGAATAAAAATAAAATCCCCGTTCTGGAGGCGGGTGTTCAGACGGATGTTACCGCGCTCCAGCAGTTCGCGGAGATCGACCCAGATGATCATGTCGTTACCGCGGACAATCATGCAGCGGCTCAGGAAAGACCCGCGGGTATCCGCCGGAAGCCCCCCGGCCAGAGACAGGGCCTCAAGCAGAGTCCCCTGGCCCGAAAAATGCACCGCCCCCGGATTGGCCACCCGTCCGAGCACAAAGACCTGATTGTTGTTGATGTGGGTGAGCAGCAGGCTGACCTCGGGATTGTCGTAATAGAATTTCAGTTTTTCGGTGACAAATTCGGTGGCCTTGGGAATGGTCATGCCCTGAATGGAAAACACGCCGACTCTGGGGAGGGCGACCAGCCCGTCGGGGGCGACGACGACATCCTCACGGGAGATATCCTCCCGGCCGCGCACCAGAAAGCTGAACCGGTCACCGGGGCCCAGCAGATACCGGTCTTCGGCGGTTTCTGAAAAACGCTGAACGTCCTCCGGGTTGGCAAAGGACTGGGCGGTGGATTCAATTTCCGGCTGAAAGACTTCCTCTTCCAGCTCCACCTGGATTTGCACAAACTCACCGGG
>PXDP01000229.1 GCA_003565035.1 PVC group bacterium
CCCTGGCCCGCTACCGATCCGAGCAGCATCCGGGAACCGTCGGCTGGGAAACTCTGGGCCTGGTGGACAACTGGGAGGCTCCCGGGGAGTGGGTGCGGAAGGTCCAAAATTACCGGCTGATGCGAGACGCCCTCCGGGAGATTTGTGAGGAACATGGATTCAATTTGGAGGAGCGGTGGATCGGGGACACCAAGCCCGGTCGCGATCATCCGGTGTTCAAGGAATGGTACACCCGGGGGATCCGCGGCGTGTTTTTCGCCCCGCCCCCGGACACGGCGGAGCCCCGGCCCATTTCATTGAGACGCAAGGACTTTCAGGTGATCACCTTCGGACCTGTCTGGCTGTATCCGGAGTATCACAGCGTGCAGACCGATTATCTGGAGAGTTTCCGCCGCGTCTGGGACGAACTCTGCAATCGTGGATACCGCCGCATCGGGCTGCATCTTCCCGAGCGGGTTTCCTGGCGGACCGGGAACGCCTGGACCTCTCTTTACACCTTCAAGGAAATGGAGCTGGTCGATGCCGCCCGGCAAATCCCGGTGTGCACGGCGGACATGGATGCCCCCCCCGAAGAAATTCTTGACTGGTACAACACCTGGAAACCCGATGCCGTCATTTCTCATTTTCACCATGCTCACAGAGTGCTGAGCCGTGCCGGCATCACCGCCCCGGATCAGATCGGTCAGGTTTCCCTGGCCACGTACCCCGGCAGTATTACCGGAATGGAGCCCCGGCCTTGGGTTCTTGCCCGGTCCGCATTCCAACTCATGCGCACCTACCTGCACGATTCCATCCTGAAGAAACAGGAGGATGTTCCCTTGAACATCTACGTGCCGGGAAAATGGATGGACGCGGGAACCCTTCGTACCTCCCCACCCGCTTAACTGTTTAAGCAAAAAACAGTCTTGGTCTGCGCCATGTGGGTATGATATAGTAAATTCATAGCATTCACCTTTACCCAGGAACCCGACATGACCACACATTCTGTAAAACACTTCCTTTCATTGTTAGCCTGCGGCGCGACCGCCCTGCTGTTCACCGCCCATGCAGACCTTCTGCTCATCGAGCATAGTTTTGGCGGTGATGGAGCTGAAAACTTGCATGGCACCGACGCCGACACCTTCAACATCACCGGAACCCGCAGCTGGTCCGCCCACCCAGATTTCAAAGCAGACGGGAGTATCGCGGTCACCACA
Source organism: PVC group bacterium (assembly GCA_003565035.1). GTDB lineage: Bacteria > Verrucomicrobiota > Kiritimatiellia > SS1-B-03-39 > UBA6053 > PXAS01. Next base: position 1,197 of record PXDP01000229.1, read on the forward strand.
GAGAACCGGGGAGCGTGGCTGAACCTTGGGGATTATATCAACGATGCCATAGGCACTGCGGACGGAAAATTCACCCTGACCACCACCATTCAGCAACCTTCAGGGGGACTCTGGGTCTCCGGCGGTTTTGCGGTAGACAACAGCCCGTTGGATTACATCTTTCCCGCTGGATCAATAGATGGATTAGCCACGTCTCTGGTTCGCAGTGAAGAAACTTCTACTTCCAACACCAATTATTTTCCGGGCCCAGGAACCAGCGGCACAAACTTCAACGCAGGAAATCTCACCGGCACGGTCACCTTCACCACCGTCCTCGATTTCACCCCGGCGGGCGGGTACAACGTCAGCAATAAAAACTTCGGCACCGTGACCTTTGCGAACAGTGTGAACAGCAACACCTTTACCAGCACCTACGACAGCAATTACAAGTTCAATTATATTGGTTTCACCGCATCAGGCACTGATTTGACCGGCCAGGTGGATTTCCTTCAGTTGACCCAAATCCCCGAACCCTCCACCGTGGTTCTCCTGGGCTTGGCGTTGCTGGCCTCCCTGGTCGCCGTGCGCAGGCGTTGAGGAAGCCCGAGCCAACCCCGAAACCGCCTCACGCGCTCAAAGCGCGAAAAGCGATTTCCCATCCATTGTTTTTATGTGTAAGCCTGATTTCTGGAAAGTGCGCCTCAGTGAAGTGCGACACACGGTTGAAAATGTAAAGACCGGTTCGGTGGAAACGCTTGCCGTCTCTCCCGGCGGCCACCCGGTTTATGCGGTGAGCTACGGACCGGAACCGGAACCGGGGACGAGCAATTGGTCAGCCGCTATGGGCGCGGGAAATGCGTCGGTGTATCGCGACGGCACCACCGATCCGCAGCGCATGGTGCTGGTCGGTGCCTGTCACGGAGCCGAAATGGAGGCCGTGGCCGGGCTGACCAACCTGATTCAGATTCTGGAAACGGGCCGTGATTTCGCGGGCCGTGACCGGCGGGAAATCCAACAGCTCGCGGAAAATTACCGGATCGTGATCCTTCCCTGTCTGAATCCCGACGGCCGGGAAAAAAGTCCGGATGACATGATCGGCCGTTCCGCGGACGAGGCCCTGCGGATCAATCAGGGTGAATGGAATGACGGAACGGCGATCGGGTATCCCGCCTGCAAAGAGCACCAACCCCTCCATCCGGCGGACTGCCGGACACTCGGCGGCTACCCCAACCGCGACGGCTACAACCTCATGCACGATGCGACACCCGGCGATATCCGCACCGCCGAAGCCCGGGCCCTGCTCGGACTGGTGGCCCGGGAGGGCGCCGATCTGGTGCTGCATATGCATTCACATGCCAAGGCGCCTGAAATCCTGCCCGCCCACCACGGCATGTATGATCTGCACCGGATCCGCACCACCGCTTATCGCCGCCGCCTGCAGGAATTTTTCCAGGAACGCGGGCTGGATGTCACACAGATTCCAAGCCCTGACCCCGCCGCCACCTGGCTGTGCCCCGTCAATCTTGCCACCATGACCACGCTGGCGTCCGGCGCGTTGTCGCCGGTTTATGAACAGCCCTGCGGGTCGCACGGGTACGACATTGGCTACGAAACCATGCTGGAGCACGCACTCTCCGCTGTGGAGCTGTTCCTGCGCTGGGGGCTGAAAGAAAAATTCAGTCCGCGCATGGAGCTGATGTACACGGTCTTTGATGCCGATTCCACCCCCTTTACCTACCGCAAAGAACAATGGTGACCCCCATGAACCGTTTCCTCATATACTGTGCCGGCCTGCTGCTGCTGTTTTCCTCTTCTTTCGCCGCGGAGGATGAAGACCGTTCTTTTATCGCGCATCTTCGTCCGGAGCGTCCCCGGCTGTTTGTCACCCCGGAAAGCATTGAACTGATCCGGAAGAATGCGCGGGGACCGATGGCGGAACTGTATGAGACGATGCGGGCCGAGGCGGAGCGTTCGCTCCATCGGGACCTTCAGTTCCGCATCTATGAGTGCATGATTCCATCGTATATGCTGGTCTACTGGGTGGAAGGGGACGACCAGTATAAGGAGGCGGCACTGGAGACGCTGCGTCAGGGAATTCCTTATCTCAAACAGCAGTTCGAGGCCCGGGTTGCGGTCAGCTGGTTTTCTTTTGCGCGCATTTCGCTGTTGATGGGCTACGACTGGCTCTACGATGACCTGACGCCGGAGGAGCGGATCACGCTGGCGGAACTGTTCATGGAGAATGTGCATAACCTGAATCACTGGCAAGAAACCGGCGGAAAAATCCATCGCGAAAATTATTACGGATTTCCGCACGGAGGGTTTTACGGGGTGCGGAATCTGTATTGGTACGCCGGACTCTGTTTCCATGGCGAAGGGGTTGATGATGAACGCTGCGAAGAATGGATGCTGCGCGGACGGGCCGACCACCGCACGCTGGCGGCAGCCCGCGGCCGAACGGCGGGTGATGACGGCGGGATGAGTGCCGTGTCACTCCAATACGTGTTCGGGGCCTATCCGCGGGCTGAGTGGAATTTTATCCACACCTACAAAAGCGCGTTTGGAGAAAACAAAGCCGGTGAGTTCCGGTATCTGGCGCAACTCGTGAACTGGCTGAACTGGATGTCGATCCGCGGTCCGGAGGGCAAGCTGTTTCAGCACGGAATGGGGGATGTGCATCATAGAGACAACGCAATGTCCATGAGCAATCTGCACCTGGCGCAGATACAGTATTTTTTCAGCGACCGTTATCCGGAGGTATCGGCTGCGGCGGCCTATCTGCGGGAGATCAACCCGAGAAAGGATTACAACGGCTTTCACTTCGAACCTTTTTATGCCTTCCTGCTCGACTGGGACCGGCTCGACGCTGCCG
>PXDP01000095.1 GCA_003565035.1 PVC group bacterium
ATCTGCCGCCCGACCGGGAGGAGCAGGAATTTGCGCCATGTCTTAAACAAGCGGTTTCGGCAACACCGCCGGACATGCATTTTCCGGTTCTGCCTCCGCTCCGGCATCTGCCGGCTCAGGAGCCCGGTCAACTTTTCACCCTGCCCGCCACGGAGGCCTGGCGTATCCTCGACGAACTCGTCGCGTCCGTGGCCGCATCCGGTTTCAGGCGGATGCTGGTGTTCCACGCGAATCCGCTCCTGAGTGACTGGCTGGATTGCGGCCTGCGGGATGCCCGTATCGCCACCGGTCTCACGCTTTACCGGATCTGTCTGGAGAATTCCGCCGATGATCTTGCCGGACTTCTGCGAGCCGTGTACCTGGATTCCGTTCCCGGAGGCAAAGCATGACAGAGAATCCCGAACGACAGCTCCTCCGGCTTGCGCCTTCCCAGCGGGGCGCCCTGACGAAAAAGAATCCACTGATTCTTCTCCCTGTCTCCGCGATCGAGCAGCACGGCCCGCATCTGCCCGTGGGCACCGATGCTCTCATTGCGGAAATTCTCCTTTCGGAACTCTCGCAACGGCTGGAACCGGAGGAACCCGTATACAGTGCCCCGCCGCTGCAGATCGGTAAAAGCAGCGAACACCTGGGCTATCCGGGCGTGCTCAGTCTCAGCCGCGAAAGCCTGCACGCGCTATTTCACGCAAGCCTCCGACAACTGCGCGGGTGGGGATTCCACCGGATCGCCATCCTCAACACCCACGGGGGAAACACCCCCTGCCTGCGAACCCTGATGCGGGAAGAATCGCTGAAAGGGAATGTCACCTTAAGCTGGCTGGATGTGCAATGTCCCGATACGGGCATGAGCCCCCGCGAACTTCAGCAGGGTCTGCACGCCGGGGAATACGAAACCTCCATTCTTCTCGCCACCGTCCCGGAAGACTGCGAAAAGTCGCGGGCGGACTGTCAGTGGATCGGTCCCGAAGATCTTCATGCCGCCATTCAGGCCGAAGCCGCCCCCGTCACCCGCGCCTGGCACAGCCGCGACCTGAGTCCAAGCGGCACCATGGGCGACGCCACCCGTGCCTCCGCTGAAAAAGGCCGGTGCTGGATCGACGGCGCAGCACAACACCTTCTCCACCAAATCCGAAGACTCCTATGAAGCGCTTTCTCTCCGCCAATTCCTTTGTGCTCAGTATTTTTTGCGTGGTACTGCTGGCCGGACTGATCCCGGAATTCGGCGGGCCTGCCAGTCCCCTGCCCATCCGCAGGCTGCGCAGCATCGGAATTTTTCTGATCTTCTTCAATCAGGGCGTTCAGCTCCCCGGGGAGGAATTGCGCCGGGGACTGGTCAACTGGCGGCTGCATCTGATGGTTCAGAGTGCCGTTTATCTGATCTTTCCTTTGCTGACCTTTCTTCTGCTTTGGCTGGCCGGGGATTTGCTCGAACAGCCTGATCTCCGGCGCGGATTTCTATATTTAAGTTTTGTCCCCACCACCATCACCTCCGCCGTGGCCCTCACCGGCATGGCCGGCGGCGCGGTCAGCGGAGCCCTCTTTAACTGCACCCTTTCCGCCGTGCTGGGTGTCTTCATCACTCCGGCCCTCAGCGTCGCCTTTCTCGGCGCGGGAGAATCCGAAGGCGCGGTGACCCTTGCGGAAACCCTGCTCGGCGTTGCCACCACGATTCTGCTTCCGCTCGGATTGGGTCAGGCCGCTCGGGGGCTGCTCAGCCGCTTTTATCACCGGCACAAGGTCTTTTTCAAGCGCCTGAACAGCGGCATCATCCTCTACATCATCTGGGTCGCCTTCTGCCAAAGTTTTCTGCGGGACACCTGGAGTCAGGTTCCGCCCGCCTCGCTGCTGCTGACCTTTGCCGGGGTCATCCTGATCCTGCTCAGCATGAGTGCCGGGCTCTGGGCGGTCAGTGGCTGGGCGGGATTCCCCAACCCGGTCCGCATCGCCGCCTTCTTCAGCGGAAGTCAGAAAACCCTCGCCATGGGCCTTCCCCTCTCGGCCCTTATCTTCCCCCCCGATATGGAACTCAGCCTCATTCTCCTCCCCCTCCTCCTCTACCATCCTGCCCAGCTCATCCTCGGCGGCTGGATGATTCAACGGTTTCAGAATTCCGCTGTTTTAAAACCGTAACGCGGTCTTGATGCCAACGGCATCACACTCATAAGCCAGGGGCAGCGCCCCTGGAATCCTTCACACACTCTATCTCTTAACCCTGAAGGGGTTATATTCTTTTAACCGTAGGGACGACAAGAGTTTCATCCCTTCAGGATGATGGTATTTCTTGTGGGATTCTATCCAGGGGCGCTGCCCCTGGCTGTTGAATTTTATCCCTTTGGGATACCCCCCAAATGGGTGGTGATGGGGTCAATCAGCCAGGCAGGTAAAATATTTAGGACGGGTACCCCCTGCCACCCCTGCGCACCGAAGGCGCATCCCTGCGCGGCACCGCCGCCCCGCTCCGCCTATCCGCGCATTTCCGCAATCACCTGAATCTCCACGGTGGCATTTTTTGGCAGACCGGCCACAGATACCGCTGCGCGGGCGTGCTCGCCGGCTTCGCCCAGAACCTCCACAAATAATTCCGAGGCTCCGTTGATCACAGAAGGACTTTGCCCATACGCGGCCACGGCGTTGACGTACCCGCTGACGCTGATGAGTTGTTTGATATCGTCCAGCGATCCAGTGACGCTCCGGAGAACTGCGAGAGCATTTAACGCGCACACGCGGGCTGCGGCCCGCCCGTCTTCAAGGCTGCGTTCATCTCCCACTTGTCCGACCCACTCCCCGGCTTCGGCGGAAATACTGATGACCCCGGCCAGATACACCAGATGGCCCACCCGGCGGTAGGGCAAATATTTGCCGCCCGGTTCCGGCGGCGGCGGCAGGGTGATTCCAAGGCGTTTCAGATTGGCTTCAAAACTCATGAGGTTGCTCCTGTTACAACAATGCGCACCGGCTCCACGTCCGCCTGCGCATACGCGGCGCGGAAGGCCTCCAACGTATGCGTCGCCGATTTTGCCACGCGGCGGTAGGGAATGTCAAAAATAAGTTCGGGTTCATCCAGCGGCCAGGGGTCCAGCCGATACCGGCGGTTACCAAGGGGTTCATAGACAATCTCCACTGCGTCCTCCGCCCCGAACGGGTGCCGGTGCCGGAGGGCGGAGCGCCCGGGATAGTCCACCCCCACCAGCAGCGAAAAACTGTCGCAGGCCTGCAAAAACTCAAAGCCGCGCCGAAGGGCCTCCGGGGTCAGAAACTCCGGATTCATGCCGGAACCGGCCAGCGAGGCCAGAAGCTCCGTCTGCCGGTTTCGCTGCCCGGCCACAAACGCATTGAGCAGGACCTTGCCTTCTGCATCGAGCGTGTCCGGGTCTGCCTGCTCGGTCAGGAGATTGACCGTGTGCATCGAGATGAGCACCGCGCTGTAGGGATCGCGCACGGCGGCCTGCTCGGTGGCCCGGCCGCGCACCGCGAGGTACGCGGGCAAATCAATCTCCTCAAACGCCTCGTAGGTGCCCACCAATTCCCGCGAAAACGCGGAGGGATGCCCCGACTGCGTGAGTTCCGGTTCGGCGTCCCGTTCTTTCCAACTGTCGTCGTGACGGCTGACCGCATCCAGAATATGCGCAAAAGGATTCGGCGGCGCAAAGCGGTCATTTTTCCAATGCCGGGCAAACTCGCCCGCCAGGGCGGCATGGTCGGCGTGACCCAGCAGCAGCCAGTGTTCGTTGTTTTCGAGACGGATCATGAGGGCAGGTGGGTGGAGGGTTCAAGAAATATGGCTTCAGGAAGATAGCCGGTGACGGTGGTTACAGGCAAATTGACCAGTTGGCTGATCTTCAGGCGCAGGACCACACTGCAGGTGACATAGGCCTGTTCCGGTGTCAGTCCCGCGCGGCCGCAGAGGTAATCAATCGCCCGGCGCACCACCTCCTTTGCCGCCTCGCGCGGGTCTTTATGCGAGCCCACAAAAGCGTGGTGTGCACAGGTCCGGAAGGCTTCGGGCTCCAGCGGGCCGCGGCATTCAACAAAGGGCCCG
>PXDP01000365.1 GCA_003565035.1 PVC group bacterium
CGGCGGCTTTGCCGGGGTCGCATTTGGCGACTTTGATGAGCTGCGCCTCGGTGAGGTCGGGGTCGTGGAAGAGGTTGTAGGTGTCGGTGAGGCCGATCCAGAGATCCAACATGAGCTGTCGGCGGTGTTCGTGGTAGGTTTCGCCAGGGCGGGGTTGGGGGTGGTCCAGAGTCCGTCTGGGAAGGCGAAGGTGCTGAAGCAGTCGCTGGGGGAATAGCGGAGTCGGGTTTCTAGGGAACCGCTGTATTTCCGCGCCCAGACTTCGTGCAGGGTGGATTGCACCACGCTGAACAGGTCCCATCGGTCGGTGGTGAAGACTTTGAGGGCATGTGAAAACAAATAATCTGTTGGAGCTTCAGAAAAATTAAGGTGCTTTGTCGTTGCTGCAGTGACAAAACAAGAATTTGAACGAGAAACTTTAGCTGTCAGTGCTGGCCGTTTTTCGCCATAATGCCACCAGTTTTCACGATTACTCTTCCTGTTTTGCGTTGCGCGATATGGCTTTACCCTATTTTCGACTATGTTGAAGGGTTCGACATACTTCGCAGCTTCGGTCTTAGTCCGGTCGTAGAAAAAGATGATCCACTGCCCAGGCTTCTGATCCGGAGTATTGTTAAGTTCCTGGCCATTGATGATCTTGAAAACTACATCTTGGTTTCGAGGATCAATTTTGAGCAATTCTGCGGCTTCCTCATCAGTTAGATTAAATCCATCCCCAAGCGGTTTGTACCCCTCAAATATCACAGAATCATTTTCACCAAGTGTGAAGGGTTGCCCCAAATCCTGAGCATCCTCAAAGTATGCGTTGATTGTGGGAACGGTTTGGTTGTCCAGGCTGAATGGACCTTTCCACGTTCCCTTATGAATGGAGACCAGGGAAACAACCAGATTAGCATGACCAGGCCATTTGATGCCGCGCACGGCGAAGTTGATTGAACTGCCCTGGGCCATGACCTGTTCGAGTCCGTCTTTTCTGATATCGCCATCTTTGATGGAGTTGGTGGTGATGAAGGCGGTGAAGCCGCCGGGTTTCAGGAGCGTGTTTAGCCTCCGCACGAAGTAAGCCACGAGGTCGCTTAAACCCGTGGGAGCATATTGCCATTTCACATACTCACAGAAAGGGTATCCATAGCTTCCGCTCAGATGGGTGCCGCCCAAATAGGGAGGATTCCCAAGGATGCAGTCGAAGCCGCCGCGTTGGATGATTTCGGGGAATGCGAGGAACCAGTGGAAAATGGATTTTCGCTGGGCGAGGGCTTCGGAGGCGGCAAGGCGTTGGGCTTCGAGGGGGCGGAGGCCTTGAAGGTGTTCGAGGTAGGGGCGGTGGGTGGTGACGGAGGTCTTGTTTTCCGGCGTTTTGGGGAGGTAAAACTGGGCGATGGGGAGGTGGGCGGTTTGGCGGAGGGCTCGGGCGCTTTGGGTAAGGTCGCGGAAGCGTTCTTTTTTGGTGGCGATTTCTTCGGGGCTGCGTTCGGGTAGGACGGCGAGTTGGTTCCACTGCTCCTGGAACTGCTGGAGCTGGGGACGGAGGTTTTTCTCGAAAGCGAGTTCGCCAAAAGTGGCATCCTTACGCTGCTGTTTGTTGGCGTCACGGAGGGTCTTGGCGGTGTCTTTGTCGTCGTCGGTCAGGGTTTTGAAGGCTTCGTCGGGGATGCCGTGGTTGAGTTCGTCGGGGGTGACGAAGCCCACAATGGCGTTGCCGCACTGGATGTGGTGGTCGAGGAAGTTGAGGGGTTCGCCGGGGACGTGGGCCTCCAGCCAGAGGGCGACTTTGCAGAGTTCGACCGCGAGGGGGTTGAGGTCCACGCCGTAGATGCAGGTGCGGATGACATCGCGGAGGGCGAGGCGGAGGGAGGAGGGCGAGGGTTGTTCCTCGCCGGTGCGGACGGTGGCGAGTTCGTGGGCAATACGGCGGGCGGCGGCGAGCAGGATGTGTCCGGATCCGCAGGCAATGTCGGCCACGCGGAGAGAGAGCAGGGCGGCGGCGGGATCGGACTCTTTGAGCTTGTCGGCGATGAGGTAGTCGAGGGAGTGGCGGATGAGGGGCTGGACGAGGTCGTCGGGGGTGTAGTGGGAACCGGTTTCGGCGCGGCCTTCGCCTTTGGCGAGGTTGAAGGTTGGAAGGTTGAAGGTTGCGGGTTGCTGGTTGCTGGTTCCAGGTTTCGGGTTGAAGGTTGAAAGTTGAAGGTTGGGGGAGACCTTTGATGACGGCGTCGTATTCTAAGAGGCCTTCGTAGACGGAGCCGAATTCCTCGACGTTGAGAGCGGCGTAGTTGACGCGGAGGCGTTGGTGGGTCTGGGGGTGCTGGAAGATGCAGAGTTTGCGGAGGCAGGCGAGGAGGGCGTCGTTGCGGATCTGGCTGACGGCGAGGTGGCCGAGGGCGTTGAGGTCGAAGAGGTCCCCGGCGAGGGGGTGGATGCCGAGGGGCGCGCCGTGTTCGCCGGATTCGAAGAGGCGGAAGGTGAGGCGGAGGGCCTGCCAGTGGTCGTGGTGGCGTTCGTCGTCGAGGTGGCGTTTTTCGGCGAGGCGGCGGAGGCGCTGGAGGCTGTAGTGGCGGTAGTAGATGTCGCGTTTGCGTCGCCCGGTGTCGGGGTGGAAGACGAGGTCGCGGTCTTCGATGACAAAGAGGAAGAGGAGGCGGTAAACGAGGCGGAGGAGCTGGTGGTAGAGGGCGGTGGCGTCGGTGGGATCGGAGGGACTGGCGAGGGCTTCGCGGAGGCGGGTGTTGTCGGGATGGGAGAGGAAGCCGTTGGCGAGGGTTTTGATGGAGTCTTCGACGGCGCGGGAGAGGCCTTCGCGGATGCGGGAGCCGGCGTCGAGGGATTCCTGGTGGTATTTCTCCATCCAGCATTCGGGGGCGTCGGCGACGCGGGCGGGAAAGCGGGTGGCGTGGAGGAGGCGATAGAGGACGGCGAAGTCGGCGAAGAGGTCGTCCTCGATCATGCGTTCGAGGTCGAATTCGAGGAAAGAGAGGCGGATGAGGCGGGAGCTGTTGCGGAGGAGGCGCAGGAGGCGTCCGTTGGAGACGAGGCCGAAGAGGTGTTCGGTGAGGTTGAGGTATTCCTGGAGAAGTCCGTGGGGGGACATGCGGGGTCCGCCGGACTCGCGTTTTTTGTCGAGGCTGTCGTGGCAGCCCATGATGTGGACGGGGAAGCCTTCGCGGTCGGGGAGGCGGTGACTGATGGCGTAGGATTTGCCGTGGAGGGTTTCGGCTTTGGCGGCTTCGGGGCGGTGACCGAGCACGCCGAGGAGGGGGATGATCCAGAGGGAGCGGGTTTCGGAAACGCCGGTGGCCCCCTCGCGGAGTCCGCCGAGGCGGCGCTGGTAGATGCGCCACTGGTCTTTGGCATCGGCCCAGGCGGCGGCGATCTCGTCTTTGACCTTGGCTCCGGGGGGCAGGCCGAAGTCGACGGGACGCTGTCCGGGCGATTCTTCGCGGGCGATCTTGTCGAGAAGATCGGCGGAGAGGATGGCGCCTTCGATGCGGATGGAGGGGAAGAGCATGGGAAGGAGCGCGCTACGCGCGCGGATACGGGATACAGGATAAGGGATAATCGCCGCTGCGCGGCTGGATATGGGATATGGGATATGGGATATGGGATACGGGATACGGGGGAAAGCGACTGTTGAACATTGAACGGGGGGATGCGGGGAAATCATTTCCGGGCCTCCAGGAGTTGTTGGCCTTTGGGGGTGAGTCGGTATTTTTGGAGGCGGCTGTTGGGTTTGTCGGGGATGGTGCGTTCGATGAGTTCGGAAGAAAGCAAGCTATTGACCACGCGATTGACCTGTCCAGTGACGGTCTTCCGCCCCAAATTGCGGGCTATTTCAGATTTCAACTTGGGCCCGTCGGCCAGCAGACGGATGACCTTGTCCGCAAGTGACTCTGCCCCCGACTCTGCCCCTGACTCTGCCCCTGACTCTGCCCCAGACTGGGCCCTTGACACTGCCCCTGACTGGGCCCCCTGGGCCCCCTGGGCCCCTGACTCTGCCCCTGACTGGGCC
>PXDP01000105.1 GCA_003565035.1 PVC group bacterium
GTACGGCGGCCGCAGGCGGTGAGGAGGAGGAAAGGGATGATGAGGAGGTGGAGGGGTGGGCGGCAGGGGGGGCGCCCCTCCGGTGTTTTCCAATTCCGCACTCGGCATTCCGCACTCTGCACGTTCCTCATTTTCCCCTCCTTGCGGTGCGCTGGCGGAAGAATTTGGCGAGGGTCAGCTCGTAGGGCTGGTGGGTGGGGAGGGTGAGGGGATCGACACCGCCGCGGCGGAGGTCGCGTTCGTGGGCAGCGGACCAGGCGAGATGTTTTTCGCGGAGGGCGTTGCGGACGGCGGTGCTGGAGGTGTCGACGAGATGGCGGGTGCCGGTTTCGGGGTCGATCCAGTCGATGAGGCCGGCGGAGATCCATTCGGATTCGCGGGGATCATCGAGGCGGATGGCGACGACATCGTGGCGGCGGGCGGTGAGGGTGGCGGCCCGGAGGGATTCGTCGGTGATGTGGCCGTCGCCAATGAGAAAGACGAGCGCTTTGTGACGTGACACGCGGTTGAGAAAGGTGAGGGCGGGCTGCAGATCGGTGCCTTTGGATTCGGGATCGAAGGTGAGAATTTCGCGGATGACGCGGAGCACATGCCGGGGGCCCTTGCCGGCGGGGATGTATTTTTCCACGCGGTCGGTGTGGAGCAGCAGGGCGACTTTGTCCTGATTGCGGATGGCGGCGAGGGCGAGCACGGCGGCGAGTTCGGCGGCGATATCTCGTTTCACGCGGTCCCCGTCGCCGAAGAGGAGCGAGGCGGACATGTCCACCACCAGAAAGACGGTGAGTTCGCGTTCCTCCCGGAAGGTTTTGATGAAGGGATGCCTCATACGGGCGGTGACGTTCCAGTCGATGGCGCGCACATCGTCGCCGGGGAAGTATTCGCGGACTTCCTCAAACTCCATGCCGGAGCCTTTGAAGGCGCTGTGGTACTGGCCGGCGAGGACGGCGGTGACGATATGACGGGTGCGGAGTTCGATGGCCCGTATTTTCCGCAACATCTCTTCTGAGAGCATGGCGGGCCTCCGGATTACGGCACGGGCAGTTCGCGCAGAATGGATGTGATGAGGGCGTCGGAATCCAGCTCCTCGGCCTCGGCTTCGTAGGTGACGAGCACGCGGTGGCGGAGCACGTCGGGGGCCATGGACTTGACATCCTGGGGGGTCACGTAGGCGCGTCCCTGCAGGAAGGCGTGGGCGCGGGCGGCGAGGGCGAGGCTGATGGTGGCGCGCGGGCTGGCGCCGTATCGTAAGTAATTCTCAAGTTTGAGGTTGTATTTCGCCGGGTCGCGGGTGGCAAAGATGATGCTGAGGATGTAGTCTTTGATTTTTTCGTCGAGGTAGATCTGGTTGACGACCTTGCGGGCGGATATAACCTGCTCCGGTTCGACCACGGCTTTGAGATCCTCGGCTTTGCCGGTGACCGCGTGGCGCTCCATGATCTGCCGTTCCTCCTCGAGGGTGGGGTAGCCGATGCGGAGTTTGAACATAAAGCGGTCCACCTGCGCTTCGGGGAGCGGGTAGGTGCCCTCCTGTTCGATGGGGTTTTCGGTGGCGAGCACGAGGAAGGGGGCGGGCAGGGGATAGGTGGTGTCGCCAATGGTGACCTGCCGCTCCTGCATGGCTTCGAGGAGAGCGCTCTGCACTTTGGCGGGGGCCCGGTTGATTTCGTCGGCAAGGATGATGTTGGCGAAAATCGGTCCTTTGCGGATGGAGAAATCGCCGTCTTTTGGGTTGTAGATCAGGGTGCCGAGCAGGTCCGCCGGAAGCAGGTCGGGGGTGAACTGCAGGCGCTGGAATTTGGTGTGGAAGAGGGAGGCGAGGGTTTTGACGGACAGGGTTTTGGCGAGCCCGGGCACGCCTTCGAGGAGGACGTGTCCGTCGCAGAGAAGGCCGAGAATGAGGCGGTCCACCAGATAACTCTGGCCGATCACCACCCGGGCCATCTGCTGCCGGATTTGCTCGAGAAAACCGCGTTCGGCATCCACGCGTTCCTGGATAATATCGATCTGATTGCTCATAGAATAGGATTCCTTTCTCCAAATGATTTGTGGCCATAGACGCGCCACATTGTCCCGGTGTTCAAAATTTAAGGCTCGCAAACACGTTCCGCCGCGGCGGGCAGGGCGAAGAGGGCGTCTTTCAGCCCGTCCAGGTCGTGGTTCTTTACGGACTGTTTCAAAAGATCAAGCCGTTTTTCCCGTTCCGTCTGTTCCCAGAGGATCTCGCCCTCGAGGGTGTTGACTTTGGGGATGCGGGTGGCGGCGAGGCGCTGATGTTCAGAGAGCAGGACTTCGTGGACTTTTTCCCCGGGGCGGAGGCCGATGATTTTGACCTCGGGGCGGGTGCCGGTTTCGGCCTGGTGCAGGTCGCGGATTTGTTCGGCCATGGCCATGATGTTGACGGGTTCGCCCATATCGAGTACGAAAATCCGCCCGTTTTCGCGGAGGGCTTCGGCCTGAAGCATGAGGGTGACCGCCTCTTCGAGGGTCATGAAATAGCGGGTCGCTTCGGCGTGGGTGACGCGGAGGGGGCCGCCGCGGCGGAGCTGTTTTTCGAAGAGCGGGATGACGCTGCCGTTGCTGCCGAGCACATTGCCGAAGCGGACGCAGGAGCAGATCATGGCACCGTCCCGGCCGGCGGCGAGAACGAGCTGCTCGCCCACGGCTTTGCTGGCGCCCATGATGCCGACGGCATCCACGGCTTTGTCGGTGGAGACGTGCAGGAAGCGTTTCACCTGAACCGCTCTGGCGAGATCCAGGAGAATTTGGGTTCCGAGGACGTTGGTTTTTACGGCTTCGAAGGGGTGGCGCTCCATCATGCTGACATGTTTGCAGGCGGCGGCATGAAAAATAATATCGGGCCGGTGGCTTTCGAGGACCCGGCGCAGATCGGCTTCGTGGCGGATGTCGCAGAGTTCAATGTCGAAGTCGGGCGCGTGTTCGCGGCATTGGAGTTCTTCGGCGATTTCGAAGAGGGCGTTTTCGGAGAGATCGAGGAGAATCAGTTTGGCCACCGGCAGGGTCGCGATTTGGCGGCTGAGTTCCGAACCGATGGAGCCGCCGGCGCCGGTGATGAGCACGGTTTGATCCTGAAGCGTTTCGCGGACGGGGGTTTTGTCCAGGGTGACGGGGGGACGGCCGAGGAAATCCGCGAGGTTGAGTTTGCGGATCGGGTTCTCGCTGGGGTCGGCTTTGGGGGTGAGCACATCGCCGGAGACAATGCGCACCTTGCATCCGTTGGCGGTGGCGAGGACATAGAGGTCGCGGATTTTGGATTTTGGGGTGTCCTCCAGGGCGATAATCACCTCGGACACGGAGCGGGTTTGCAGGAGGTCGGGCAAATCGGTGAGTTCCCCGAGCACGGGCACGCCGTGGATGAGGGTGCCGGCGGCGCGGGAGTCCTCGGCCACAAAGCCGAGGATGCGGAAGGCCTGGTTGTGGCTCTGGGCGAGAAAGCGCAGGGCGGCCTCGGCGACCGGTCCGTTGCCGAGAATGAGCAGCGGCAGGCGGGTCTGGGGGAGGGCGCGGCTCTGAAGCGCGGCGCGCAGGGCGATAAACAGACGTCCGGAAAAGCGGATACAGGCAAAGGCGGTCAGGGTCAGGAGAAAATCAAGCAGCAGCGGCCCGCGGGGAAAGCGGGGATGCACGGAATAAATGACGCTGGCAAAGAGCAGGCTGCCGGTGAGCGCGGCGCCAAAAAGACGTTTCAGATCGCCAAAGGCGGCAAAGCGCCAGTCGTATCGAGGCAGTCCCCAGAAATACGCGGCCAGGCCTTTGCAGAAGAACGTGATCGGCAGGGCCTGAGAGGCCATGGTGGCGTAGAGTTCCGGCAGCCGGTTCAGTTCAAACCGGAACAAAAAGGCCAGGACCAGAGATGCAACTCCGGCCAGAGCGTACAAAAGGAGGGAAAAGAGGGGTTTTAACATAAGAAACCGTGTGCAGTTTCCTATGGGGAAGGAACAGGATGGGCAAGTCTAACCCTTCAGTCTGTCCGGTTTTCTTTACA
>PXDP01000222.1 GCA_003565035.1 PVC group bacterium
CCTGCTCTGTCTACTTTTTCTTTTATATTTCCATCTGCATAATATTTATATGTTTCAATTTTAGAAAAATCATAACTACTTCCAATTTTACCTTCAGGATCAATTCTCTTAATTGGTAAATTTCTAGAATTATATTCCCAAGTAATAGTTTGTCCTTCATCATTAGACTGAGTTAATTTATTTCCATTTACATCGTATGTGTAGACTACTTCTTCGTTTAATGCATTTATTACTTTTACTAATCTATCAAATTCATCATATCTAAATCTTGTCCTATTACCTTCTCCATCTTCCTCAAATGCAATATTTCCTGCTAAATCATATCCTTTTTTAGTTATATATCCTTCTACTGGTTCTACTATTTTTATTAATCTGTTATTTTTATCATATTTAAATTCTGTTTCATTTTCATTTGCATCAATAGAAAGTATTTGTAGGCTTGCATCATTATATTTAAGTCTTTCTATTGTGTTATATGAATCATTTGTTTTAATTAGTCTTCCTAATTCATCATACTTTTTACTTACTTCTTGCTCGGCTGTTTTTCCTCCTGCTACTACTTTTGTTGTTTGATTTAATATATTTCCGTTTAAGTCATAAGTTTTTGTAGTTGTATGAATTGAAGTATCTCCATCTAAATCGCCAGTAACATTTTCTATTATTTTAACTAGTCTATTTAATTCATCATAACGATATTCAGTTTCATTACCATTTCCATCTACTTCAAATCTAACATTTCCATTTTTATCATATTTTAAATGATTTGTTATGCTTTCTGTATTATCTATATTAGTTGCTGTATATGAAATATTTCTTCCTAAACTATCGTATTCGAATATTTCTACTTCATCTAAATTAGTTTGTCTTATTCTTAAATTACCTAAACTGTCATATTTATAGCTAATTATATAAGTATCAATTGTCTCATCACCAATATGAGTTTCACTACGCAATTCGTTTAATTTATTATACTCATATATAATAGTTCTGTTACCTGATTTAGTTGATTCTAACCTTCCTAAATAGTCATAAGTATTTTCTTCAACTATAACTGGTGAATTTGAGTCCTTAGCAACTTTTATACTTAATAAATTTCCTAAATCATCATATTCATAAGTAATTTTACTTATAAAATGATCGCTTTGTGTTCCACTTACTTGTTGTTCTTCAACAGTTCTACCTACAGCATCGTAAACTATTCTAGCTGAATACTCTAACCCTAATTCTTTTGATTCAGGATCTAATATTGTTTTAATGTTGCCTTGTAAATCATAGGTATATTCTGTTCCATAATTTCCTTTTACTCCTAGTGCATCTTGCTCTTTTATTAAGTTTCCTTTTTCATCATAAGTATTTTTTGATAGTAATATCTCTTTATATGTTCCTTCTATTTCGCCTTTATACCACTTTTCAATTAATCTACCCATACTATCATATACATATTCTGTCCTATTTAACTCATTTAAAGCTTTTCCTTTGATATAGTTTTTCGGTGATACCTCATATATCATTCTACCAATTAAATCATATCCAAATGCTGTTATATGATCTTTTACTATTCCATCTTGTGTTACGGTTGTTTTTATATATTCTAGATTTCCTCTACCATCATATATGTACTCTGTTTTATTTCCATTTGCATCAACTTCTGAAATTACATTTCCATTTGAGTCATATTCTTTTGTTATTTTAATTTCTACTGAATTTAAATATTCATCTACACCCTGTTTTGAAGTTACTACTAAATTATTTAATTTATCATACTCAAAATGTGTAGTTTCATTATTATTTACAGTGGTAGTTTTTAAATTTCCATTTTTATCATAAGTATTTATTGTTTCTATTTTTGTTATATCTTCTACATAATCATTATTATCAACTGCTTTAATTATAGCTGTTATGTTTCCTAAGTAGTCATATTGATATTCAGTTACATTTCTTAATATATTAAACTGATCTCTAATTTCTTCTCTAACTACATTACCATCACCATCATATATATGTTTAGTAACAGTTCTTATTGGATCTATAACTTCTTTAAGTCTTCCATCTGAGTAATATGTATACTCGGTAGTTATATAACTACTTGGTAAATTATCTTTAAGTACAGGATCTTTACCTACTTTTTCTTTTAGTAATCTTCCTGCTCTATCATATTCATTTACAAAATATGTATAGTAAGTTTGACTACCTTCTTTGTTAAACGGTACCCATTTTTCTTTCAATCTTCCAAGTGGATCAAATTCAAAATATGTTGTGCCTCTAGGTGATTGTATTTCTTTTAATTGACCATTTCTTTTATATACTCTTTTTTTGAACACTATTATCAAAATCTATTATTTCTACCAGTCTACAACATTGTCAAATATTTCAGTTTTAGATTGATTTTTAACATTTTGATGCTACAATCAAATTAGGAATGTAAACAGTGAGACTAACTATATGAAGTCAATATAATTTTTAGTTTCTTAAAAAAGAGCATGAGAAATAAAGCAACTGAGTTGCCGTTTTTTAAAAGACAGGATTACATTTGAGGAACAAATGTTTTATTGGTTTTTAAAAGGTAAAACACTACACGTATTAATTTTTTAGCTACATGGCTCATAGCAACATAGTAATGCTTACCTTCAGACTGTTTCTTAGATAAGTATTCTGAGAAAGTTGTATCTCTCATTGAAACAGTTCTAGATGCAGTAAGAATAGCCCAACGTAGATATGTGGAGCCACGTTTTACCATAGGTGTATGAGAAGCACTATATTTACCAGATTGATAAGTAGAAGGATCTAAACCAGCAAAGGCTAAAAGTTTAGCTGGGTCCGTAAATTTTTCTATATCTCCAATTTCAGAGAGTATTATAGCTGCTAGAGTGTATGAAATTCCTGGGATACTCATTATTGGAGAATTAATCTCGGCAACGACTTCTTTTATTTGAAGGTCTACAGCATCAATTTCAGCCTGAACTGATTGAATTAACCTAATAGTTTGTTGTAGCTCAAAAGATATAGACCTTGTGCAAGTTCCAATTGAACTGCATGCAGCTTCTTTTAATGCAATAGCTTTGTCTTTTCCATATTTACCTCTGGAAGCTTTACTAAGAATGTTAGTAAGTTTAGTAAGATGACAATTAGCCACATCCATCGGACTAGGTAATTCCGATAAGAGACAATAAGATGAATTTTGATGGATAGACCAAACGAGTTTAGGTAATTCAGGGAAAATAATATCTATTAATCTTGTTACTGATATTTTTAATTTTCCTCTATATCCTATTAAGCGATATCTATGCCTAGTTAGTGACTTTAGTTCTTGAATCTGATATGATACTGGTGAATAGGATTTTGTATCATCAGAAAAGAGCATTTTAGCAATAACTAATGCATCCGTCTTATCAGTCTTAGTTTTTCTAAGTGTCTGAGATTTACGGAAAAGATTTGTAGCCAATGGATTGAGAATCGAGAGCTTAAAACCTTTAGCATACAAATAGTTTTGCAGATTAGTGCTATAATGACCTGTTGATTCAAGTCCTATTTTTACATTAGAAATATCATTGTTAGGTAGGAGTGAAAGTATTGAAGAATAGAGCAATTCAAAACCTTCGCGAGAATTGACTATGCGTAAAGAATCATTATAAATAACACCATCTGAATCTATAATGCAGCAATCATGTTTATCTTTTGCTACATCAATACCAATATAAATCATAAGAACAGCTCCTTTAAGTTTATTACGCTATGTTCCACGGGCTTCATGCTAAATGTATCCTTGCTCTATATAAAACGTCATGCGTTATCTAACTAATTAACAAATAAGCATAAAGCTGTGGTTATATCCTCAATTAAAATAGTCTAGCTATAGGTGATAAAACTAATCCACAGCGTCTTATGTTATTATAGTAAAATATTTTAAGAAAGGAAAAGTATAATGAATTTTTACTACATGTTCATTATACAAGGTGATGTTATGCTTAAATTTTTATTTAGATATTTTAAAAACATAGGTCA
>PXDP01000060.1 GCA_003565035.1 PVC group bacterium
CCCCGGGGAGGACTTTGGCCTGACCGGCGGCTTTGAGGTAGGCCTCAAAATGTTCACGCGAGGACGTGCCGCCGATGGTGCCGCGAATTTCCGGAACACTGGCGGCCAAATCGAGGGCGAGTTGCACGGGGTCGCTGCCGGGAAAGGCGGTTTGGATGGCTTCGCGCTTTCCGGCGAGTTTGGGATCCTGCGCACCGCCCAGGGTTCTGAGGGCCAGCACGGGAATGTTGCGGGTCTGAATTTCGGCCCAGGCGGCGTCGGTGACTTCCCGCTGTGTGGCGTTCCAGTAAAAAGTGACCCCGTCGATCAGCGGGTGAGCTGCGGCCCGCACGCCGTCATCGGAATTGGCGGGCGTCAGGAAAAGCACCGTCTGCTGAATGAGGCCGCGCTCTTTCAGGGAGGCGAGTTCGTCCACAAGCGGTCCGCGGTTTTGCAGAAGCTGATCGATGAGACATCCTTGTTCGCTGCTCATGGAGGTGAGC
Organism: PVC group bacterium; assembly: GCA_003565035.1. Lineage (GTDB taxonomy): Bacteria > Verrucomicrobiota > Kiritimatiellia > SS1-B-03-39 > UBA6053 > PXAS01. The sequence continues at coordinate 483 of PXDP01000060.1, forward strand.
TGGGCAATGGGAATCGTGTCCAGTCCGAGACGCAGCAGGCTGTCCTCGGTTTCAAAGCGCATGAGCGGCACCGAACCGTCCCGGATTTTCAGAATCATCTTCGGGACACCGGCGCGGTCAGCGTCGAAGGCCATCTTCAGGGTCATGAAACTGAACCCGTTGTTGTAGGTGCGGCTGCCGTGGAACCAGATTCCACTCTCCATCGCGCGGCGGAGGAGGGCAAGGTCGTCTGAGGGGTCCACCGGATCTTTGCCGAGGGACATGGTGCCGAAAATGTAGGGGGAGACGTTCATGGGGTCAGTTCCGGGGAACCCGGAGCCAGCGGGCACTTTCGGGGGCCAGGAGAATGGCGGCGGGGTCGGTTTCCTCGCCGGTGACCGCGTCGGTAACCGCTCCGGAAGGGGCTTGGGCAAGCTGAAGGTTGGCGGTCACCACCTGGTTTTGTTCGTTAACGAGCACGTAGTGATCGGCGCCCGGAGCGGCGAGGCGGTAGACAATCGCCTCCTCGCAGCGGTGGGGGATTCGGGAGGGATCGACCACGGAGAGTTCGCGGATCAGTGCTTCAACCGCGGTGTTCCCAGGCAGGTAGCACATGGTGGAGGCCTCGGCCCCCAGAAGCACGGCGGTGCCGTCACCGAGGGTGTTCTCGGTAATGGCGGGCCAGTCGCGGCCGTCGTATTCAGCGAGAACGCGGGCACTCGTGGGGGTCATGCAGGCGGTGAAGCCCTCTAGGTCCTGTCCGTGGATGGAGAAGGTGGTGTTGACTTCGCGGGAGTAGGCGTATTCATTGAGTTCGACGCCGAAGAGGGTTTCGAATTTCGAGCCGGCGCCGGTGGAGAGCACCCGGCCGTAGTTGTCGATATAGGCGGCGGGCATATCCATGACCACGCGGCCGCCCTGCCGGACGTAGGCGATGAGATCCTCCAGCAGTTGTTCGGTGAGGCAGAGGAAGGCGGGCACATAGATGCAGGCATAGCGCGGTGCGAGTCCTTTGCCGATCTGGCGGGCGGTGACATGCTCCCAGGGGATGTTGCCGTTGATGAGTGCGCGGCTTGCGCCGATGCGGGCGCGGATGGGGTCGGACTTGTATTTGTCGCGTCCGGTGACGGACATGGCCGCCCACATGGCTTCGTTTTCCCAGTCCTGCAGCACGCCCACGAGCGGTTCTTTATCGGCGTTCCAGAGTTCGCGCCGGTAGGTGCGCGCGGCCTGGCCGATGGCACCGGCGAGGCGGGCGCGGGGGGTGATGTTGTTGTTGCGGTCCAGGAGCATGAATTCACCGGCCTCCCATCCGGCGGTGCGTCCGTTCCAGGTCCACAGACCGAAGCCGCGGTAGCCGGCGGCGAGCCAGCTCAGCATAAGAATAGACTGAATGCCCTCGTGACAGGTGTGACCGGGGGTTTTATCCGCCGCCCAGGGGACAAAGGGAGATTTGCCGCCGGAGAACCAGCTCGGACCGCCGGAGCTTTCCCAGGTGGCGTTCCAGATGCCTTTTCCCCAGTCGGTGGTGAGGGCGGCCTGCATGTAGACCGGCCGGGCGACTTCGAAATGCACCTCTTCAAAGTGCCAGGTCAGGTGAATGGAGGGATAGAAACTGCCGCCTTCGGCCATGACATCGGCAATGCCCTCCATATCGGTTCCGCGGGAGGCGAAAGGAAGGAAGAGCCCCATTTCCCCGCCGGCGCGGACGGGAACATTGGGGTTGCGGGCGTGCTGCCCATCCACCGCGCTCTGAATGTACTCTCTTAGATAGGTGTCCGCCCGGAAGCGCATTTTGTCGCGCAGGTTGCGGTAGTCGCGGCCGTGGACATCGGTTTCGATGCCGGCTTCGACATCCTCCCAGGTTTTCCAGTTGAGCAGTTTGCCGTCGAGGCCGACGTGTTCCACGTTCCAGGCTTTTTTGAGGGTTTCCACATCGCCGTACTGGTCTTTGAGCCAGGCAACAAAGGCCGGAATCGCGTCGGGATGAATATCGTGTCCGCGCACGTCGCCGACGACCCCGGGGGTGCGTTCCGCGCGCGCTTTGATCTGTTCGCGGGTGAGTTTGCTCTCATCCACGACGGGTTTCGGCTTTTTGGCCAGGGCGAATTCACCGATTTGTTTGCGGATGACGTCCTGCTGATAGGCGATCATGTCCGGATGTTCCATGGCCTCGTCGATGTCCATGTCGGGGGCGAGGCCCAGGTTTGAAAGCAGTTCGGGGGTGATATCCTCCCAGCCGCCTTCGGCATACCAGAACGGATAGACGCCTTCGTCGAGGGCGATGTTGAGAATGCGTTCGGTGGGCCACTCGGGCAGGAGCGGCATGGTTTGTTTGAGACAGGTGAAGCCGTGTTCACGCATGCGGCGCAGCTCGGCACGGCAGGTTTCTTCGGTCATGCCCGGCCAGGGGAGAAAGACGGCGCCGACCGGCAGCGGGGCCAGCTTGCGCAGCTTGCGCTGCATGGGGGTGTCGGTGAGGTCAAGGATGCGCTGGCGCAGAAATGGATCGGCAGAAGTGGTCATAAAATCATTCCGTATTCAGGGTTCAGTAAAAATTCCTGGCAAAGTAAGAAAGCTATATAAAAGCAGGTTTAGGAAAAATTTCAAGATGAACCCGCCCTTATTCGACAGAGCGCATGATCTTGACAGAAAAGTAAAAATAACATATGTTTATACATATGAAAGCGATTACGTTGCATATCGAAGAATTTGTATATGAGCGATACAAGCGTGAGGCGCGTTTGCGAAAGCGGAGTGCTTCTGATCTGATTCGGGAGGCGATGGGGGTGTATTTGGAGGTAATTGCCCCAACGGACCGCGCCAGCCTGCTGGATGAATCGGTTCCGGCCCAAGTGGGTGAAATCCTTTCTTTGCCTGGCTCCCGTGCTGAGCTTTTCGATGACTTTTTGGAGCCGCAATGATCGGGTTGGACGCAACCACTCTGATCGCCTATGAAATTGAGGAGCATGCTCTGCACTCTTCGGTGCGGGTTGGTGTTCGGAAAGTTGTTGCGGATGGGGAAACGTTTGGCCTGAGTGATCAAACGGTATGGGAATTTCTGCACATTGTTACGGATGCGCGGCGGTTTCGTGATCCTTTGACCATGGATGACGCGCTTGAACGGGCCGCGCGCTGGTCAAATGCCTATGAAGTGACGGACTTGTGCCCCACCGGAGAAACAAGGGGATGGACGTTGAAGTGGATGAAAGATTACGGGCTGGGCCGGAAACGAATTCTGGATACAGCTCTCGCAGCAGTTTTTCATACGCATGGCATTTCGCGTATCGCAACAGCGAATCGATCAGACTTTGAGTGCTTTGGCGTTTTTACATTTGAACAGTGGGCTCTTGCAGAGGCCTCCCGGGGGTGAGGGCGGACGTATTATTGTCGGTTTGGGACAAACACCGCCCGGGCCCGGGTGTGATCGGAGAGTTTCAGGGGATAGACGGGGGAGGATTTCCAGGGGTGACCGGACATGGGGCGATCCCTTTCCCAGCGCAGAAAGAGGAACCCCGGTGCCGGAA
>PXDP01000461.1 GCA_003565035.1 PVC group bacterium
GCCGGTTTCAGGAACCTACACCTTCCAGACGATCACGGATGATGGCGTTCGCCTCTTTATCGATGACAATCTGGTGATCAACGCCTGGTTCCTGCAGGGTGCCACCTCTTACACCCACAGCGTATATCTCGAAGCGGGTCAGGCCGTTGAAATCACTATGGAGTATTTTGAAAACACCGGGGCCGCCCGGGCCGAACTGTTCTGGATGCGTCCCGGAACCTTCTGGTTTGAACCGATTCCCTCCTCCGCAGTCTTCACTGCGGATCCGGCGTCTGTTGAAAACAATTTCATTGCTGACTACACAACAGTTGAATCTGAGATCGAGGTGACCGCGCCCGATGAAGACTTCCCGCTGGTGCATGAAATTGAAGTCTCCGTGGATATCCGCCACACCTGGATTGGCGATCTGGTCGTAACCCTGATCAGTCCTGACGGTCGTTCCCATGTCCTTCATAACCGCAGTGGCGGAAGCACCACCAACCTTATAGAGACCTATCTGATCACCTCGGGTGAACTCATCGGCACCGAGCTGGACGGGACCTGGACCCTGCAGGTTGAAGACCGCGCCTGGGGCGACCAAGGCTTCCTCGATGACTGGTCTCTCCGTTTCCGCACTCAATCTGAGCCCTATTCCGAAGGCACGATTCCTCTTGACGTCAGTGACCTTCCTGGAAACATCACCGCAGTTGAGGTTGTGATTGATTCCCTGACCACGGGCCAGTTGCAGGATCTCACCGCGACAATCGTGGCGCCCACCGGAGAGCGGGTTCTGCTCTTCTCCGAACTGGATGTCTCCGGCCAGGTCATGTTCGGCACCCGCTTTACCTTGGATGCCCTCACCAGCATTCGCGACGGAAGCGGTGCCTTCTTCGGCGCCTATGAAGCCGAGGGCGATCTGTCCGACCTGCTGGGGCTGGTGGCGGTCGGCGACTGGTCGCTGGAAATCATCGACCGCGGCAACAACGGTGGCGTTCCAACGGTAGTGGACTGGCAGTTGATCCTGCGTACGGATGCGCCGCTGGAATCCACGATCCTGGTGGAAAATCTGGAAGGGGAGATCACCGATGTTGTTCTCCATGTCAACATCCCGGCCTCTGTGAATGCGGATGATCTCGAGATTGAACTCGAGGGACCTGATGGCACCACGGTCATTCCGCTCCCCGGCCGCAGCGACTGGAGCGGTCAGAGTTTCTCCAGAATCCCCGGCGCCGCGATGCATACGCTCACGGATTTGGGAGACTTCTCCGGCCTGAATCCCAACGGGGTCTGGACCCTCCGCATCACCGATCCGAGCGGAACCTTCCCCGGTGAACTCAACGGCTGGTCGCTCGACATCGCCACCACTCCTACCCGCAGTGAACTTCTGGTGGAAAATCTGCCGACCGGAGTAACGGATGTGAATGTCAGCATTCGTATCCGTGAAGAAGAAGGCAATGTCCGCGGTCTGGATCTTTCCAATGTGTCCATTTCACTGATCGGCCCGGATGGTGAAACTGAAGTGGTTCTGGCACTCCGTAACGACCTGAGCGGATCCGCCGCCGGCGGTCTGCTGCGGGCCATGGTGTTTGACGATGAAGCCTTCCTTACGCTGGCCCAGGCCAATGCACCGTATTCCACCTCGGTTCAGCCCAACGGCAGTCTCTCGGACTTTAACGGACTGGATCCGAATGGAACCTGGACCCTGCGCATGACGGATTACAGTGGAACCCTGGCTGGTATTCTTGAATCCTGGAGCCTGGAATTCTCCTTCGCACCCAAGGACGGTGCCGCGATGCGGGCCTCGGTGGTCGGCGATGTCAACGGGGACGGTCTGGATGATCTTGGATTTGTCGTCCGCGCCTTTGAAGGCGAAACCGCCAATCCCGCCGTGGGACAGGCCTTTATTCTCCCCGGACGCTTCCTGCCCGGCAACTCCGGTCTTGGCGCGATTCTTTCCTCCGAAAACGGCCTGACCGCCGGCGATGTGATCGCTGAAGTCAGCACCGGCGGCGGTTCCACCGACAGCCGTGCCTCCGCCTTCCTGACGCTGGACGGATCGAACAACAATATCGCGTTCCGCGCGCTGACCGCCGGTGCTGCGGCAAACGGCGTACGCATAGTGGTCCGCTATGCCGGGTCCGGCCAGGACGAAAACGTGCAGACCTCCTGGGCCGCCGGGGTGCTCACAATCCGCATCCGGAATGATCAGGTGACCGCCAACGATGTTATCGATGAAATCCGTCGGGATACCTTCCTTGCCGGGTTCCGGGATCAGTTTGAATTCAGCCTTTATGCCGAATCAGACGCGCGGCTGTTCTCCGGATCTATCTGGCGGGCCACCGGCACCTCCATTGGCGGTGCTCTGCAGCCGCTGGGTGATCTCAACGGCGACGGCGCGGCGGACTTTGCTCTGACCCGTTACCGTGAAGACGGCGGCTCCGCCAACGGTGCGGTGCTGATTTTCCTGGGCAATACCGACTGGCGCACACCGGTCGCCGCTCCGGTTCAGGCCAACAATGCCGCCTTCCTGCGCTTCAATCAGGCCACGCTGGGTGAATTTGGATCCACATCCACCTTCGGCGAATTCCATGTCACCGCCGGCGATTTCAACGGCGACGGCATGATGGATCTGGTGATTGGACGTACCCGGTTCCAGCGCGTCAGCACCCTGACCGACACCTTCGCGGAATCCCAAGTCCTTTCCTTCGGCAATCGCGGCGCGGTGTACATGTTCTTCTCGGTGATGAATGCCACCACCCCGTCGCTCCGCCTGCGCGATGCCCACATCATTCTGGAAGGCCAGAACGAAACCGACCGGCTCGGCGTGCTTCCCCGCACCCCCGGCATGGATATCAACGCGGACGGCATCAGTGATTTGATGATTGGCGCCCCGCGGTCGAACAGCTCCCTGGGCGGTGTCCGCGTCCGGGCCGGACGCGTCTACCTCATCTACGGCAACCGCTCGATTGAACGCATGCCCGACCGCGGATTCGACATTCTCACCAACCGCTCCTTTGCCGGAGCCGGAAGCTTCCTCGTGGACACCGGCATCGGACGCCCGGATGTCTTCTACGATGTGGATCTCACCGGTGACGGCCTGCCGGACAGTTCCCGCTACACCCTGCTTCCCGGCGAAAGTGCCAAGTGGTACCGCTTCACCACGCTGGGTGACGGTCAGCTCGGTGACATGATCCGCCTGAATCCCATTGCCGGTGTGGAAACCGAAACCGTGGTCCTGGGCCTCTCCGGTGTTGTGAGCCCAGACGGTTCGGACACAACCGTCCGCATGTCCGGTTCCGGTCTTACCCTCACGTCGCAGAACGAAATCGCAGTGCTCGAATTTGATCTGGCCGCCTATCTCAGCGCCATTGATGATCCGGAGGTCCTGCGCCAGGTCACCCTGCGGCTGGCCGGCCTGAGCGCCGGGGATCTGGTGCTGCCGTCCGACATCAATCTCATGGCCGCCACCGAGGGCAGCCTCTTCTTCACCAACCAGAATGCGGACGGCAGCTACAGCCTTTGGATCAGCGACGGGTCGCCCTTCGGCACCCGCGAAATTGCCGCGCTGGGTCAGGAACCCGTTGATCTCATCGTTCAGGGCAACCGGGTCTTTGTGGTGACCGTCAACACTTCCGGTACCCGCTGGACACTCCGCGAGGTCAACGCCTCCCGTACGGCCCTGCGCTTGGTCCGTGAAAACATGGTCGCCACCGTCAGTTCGCTGGCGGCCAATGCCAATGCCCTTTACTTCATTTCCGATGAACGTCTCTATTTCCGGTCCGGTGCGGATGCGGTTCAGGAACTCACGGCTGCGCAGGGCGTGACGCAACTCCTCTACAATGAAACCGATTTTTATGCCATGGGCGCAACGTCGCTCTGGAGGCTCCTGGGCGCCAGCCTCCAGGCCGTCACCCGCTCCACGCCCATGGAAAGCGGTCTCAATGTCCGGGTCGCCGGCGACTATCTCTTCTATCAGGCCCGGGTGAATGGCCGCAACC